>NZ_CP060828.1:7620000-7795000 GCF_014489635.1 Streptomyces roseirectus
CCGCGCCCCAGCCCGAGCCGTCGCCCCAGACGGAGGCCGTGCCCCAGACCGAAGCACAACCGCAGCCGGACGCCGTTCAGCCGGATACCCAGGCCCAGTTGGAGCCGCAGCCCGAGTCCCTGGCCCCCTCGGACGAGCCGCAGCCCGTCGAGCAGCCGCACCTGGACGCCGTTGAGCCGGATGCGCAGGCGCAGTTGGAGCCCCAGCCCGAGACCCCGGCCCACCCGGGCGAGCCCGAGCCCGCCGAGCAGCCGCACCCGGACGCGGTCCAGCCCGACGCGCAGGCCCAGTCGGAGCCGCAGCCCGAGTCCCCGGCCCACCCGGGCGAGCCCGAGCCCGCCGAACAGCCGCACCCGGACGCGGTCCAGCCGGACGCCCAGGCCCAGTTGGAGCCCCAGCCCGAGTCCCCGGCCCAGCTCGCCGAGCAGCCGGACGCCGTTCAGCCTGACGTGCAGGCGCAGTTGGAGGCGCACCCCGAGTCCCTGGCCCCCTCGGACGAGTCTCAGCTTGCCGAGCAGCCGCACCCGGAGGCGGTCCAGCCGGACGTGCAGGCCCAGTCGGAGCCCCAGCCCGAGCCCCCGGCTCACGTGGACGAGTCTCAGCTTGCCGAGCAGCCGCACCCGGAGGCGGTCCAGCCGGACGTGCAGGCCCAGTCGGAGCCCCAGCCCGAGCCCCCGGCCCCCTCGGACGAGCCCCAGCCCGCCGAGCAGCCGCACCCGGACGCCGTCCAGCCCGACGCCCAGGCCCAGCCGGAGGACCAGCCCGAGCCGTCGGCCCAGCCCGCCCCGACCGAGCCCCAGGCCCAGCCCGAACTCGTGCCCCAGGAACACCTGGAAACGCAGGGACAGCCGGAAGCACAGGCCCAGCCCGAGGCCGCGCCCCAGCCCGAAGCACAACCACAGCCGGACGCCGTTCAGCCGGACGCGCAGGCGCAGCCGGAGGAGCAGCAGCCCGAGCCCCCGCAGGCCGCGCAGCCGGAGCCCGAGGCATCCCCCCAGCCGACCGAGCCCCAGGCCGCCGAGCAGCACCCGGACGCGCAGCCCCAGCCGGACCCCGAGCCCCAGCCCGAGGCATCGGCCCAGCCCGAGAACGCGCCCCAGGAGCACCCGGAGCCCCCGGCCCAGCCAGTAGAGCCCCCGTCCGCCGAGCAGCCGCACCCGGACACACCCACCCCCGACGCATCCCCCGAACCGGACCCCACCGAGGCCACCGCGCAGCCGACCGAGCCCCAGGCAGCCACCGCACAGCCCGACGCGCAGCCCCAGCCGGAGCCCGAGGCGTCCCCCCGGCCGACCGAGCCCCCGTCCGCCGAGCAGCACCCGGACACGGTCCACCCCGAACCCCTCGCCGCCGACGCACACCCCGACACCCCCACCCCCCCTGCCGAAACGGTTGTCCCCCCGACGCTCCCCACCCAACGGGAAGCCGACGAGAACGACATCACCCAGAACCCGGACGACCTGCCGACCACGGACGAACCGGCGCCCACGGCCCCCGCGGCCCCCGCGTACGACGACGTGGAACGCGAGGCCGTCCTGAAGGTGATGAGGGAACGCCGGGACATCCGCAACGGCTTCCGCCCGGACCCCATCCCGCACGAGGTCCTGCTGAGAGTGCTGGAGGCCGCCCACACGGCCCCCTCGGTGGGCCACTCCCAGCCGTGGGACTTCGTCGTCATCAGGTCCCAGGAGACCCGCCAGACGATGCACGACCTGGCGATGCGCCAGCGCGACGCGTACGCGCAGTCCCTCCCGAAGGGCCGCGCGAAGCAGTTCAAGGAACTGAAGATCGAGGCGATCCTCGAAACCCCCGTGAACATCGTCGTCACGGCCGACCCCACCCGAGGCGGCAGGCACACCCTCGGCAGGCACACGCAGCCGCAGATGGCCCCGTACTCCTCCGCGCTGGCGGTCGAGAACCTGTGGCTGGCGGCCCGCGCGGAGGGCCTGGGCGTCGGCTGGGTCAGCTTCTTCGACGAGCGCGAGATGGTCCGGGCCCTGGGCCTGCCCGAACACCTGGAGGTCGTCGCCTACCTGTGCGTCGGCTACGTCGACGAGTTCCCGCCCGAGCCCGAGCTGATGCAGGCGGGCTGGGCCAAGCGCCGCCCGCTGTCGTGGGTCGTCCACGAGGAGACGTACGGCCGCCGCGCCCTCCCCGGCGAGGACCCGCACGACCTCCTCGCGGAGACGGTCGCGAGCATCCGCCCGCTGGACGCGAAGGCGCTCGGCGAGGCGTGGGAACGCCAGAAGCGGATGACGAAACCGGCGGGCGCCCTCGGCATGCTGGAGATCATCTCCGCCCAGCTCGCCGGCCTGTCCCGCCAGTGCCCGCCGCCGATCCCGGAGCCCGCCGCCGTCGCCGTCTTCGCGGGCGACCACGGCGTCCACGCGCAGGGCGTCACCCCGTGGCCCCAGGAGGTGACGGCCCAGATGGTCGCCAACTTCCTCGGCGGCGGCGCGGTCTGCAACGCCTTCGCGAACCAGGTCGGCGCCGAGGTCTGCGTCGTCGACGTCGGCGTGGCCACCGACCTCCCCGCGACCCCCGGCCTGCTGCCCCGCAAGATCCGCGCGGGCACCTCCGACATGACCACCGGCCCCGCGATGACCCGCGAGGAGGCCAAGCAGGCCATCGAGGTCGGCATCGAGACGGCCCGCGACCTGGTCGCCGCCGGCAACAAGGCCCTCCTGACGGGCGAGATGGGCATCGCCAACACCACGGCGTCCGCCGCCCTGATCTCCGTCTTCACCGGCGCCGACCCCGCCGAGGTCACAGGCCGGGGCACCGGCATCAACGACGAAACCCTGGCTCGCAAAACAGAGGTCGTCCGCCGAGCCCTGGACTTCCACCAGCCCGACCCCGCCGACCCCATCGGCGTCCTCGCGGCCCTCGGCGGCTTCGAACACGCGGCCATGGTCGGCCTCCTCCTCGGCGGCGCCTCCCTCCGCACCCCGGTCATCCTCGACGGCGTCAGCGCCGGCGCGGCGGCCCTGGTCGCCCGAGCCATCGCCCCCGAGGTCCTGGCCGCCTGCATCGCCGGCCACCGAAGCGCCGAACCGGGCCACGTAGCAGCCCTCAACAAACTGGGCCTCCGCCCCCTGGTCGACCTCGACCTGAGGCTGGGCGAAGGCACCGGAGCCCTCCTGGCCCTCCCACTGGTCCAGAGCACAGCCAGGGCCATGCACGAGGTAGCAACGTTCGACTCAGCGGGCGTGACAGAGAAGTAGTGGGAACAGAGGAACGGGGGGCTTGCTAAAAACGCAGGCCCCCTTTCCGCACCTCAGGGGCGCGGGGCTGTATCAATTTGCGGCTACCGCCGCGTGGGCGCGATCAACCACACTCAACCCGCACCAGCCCACCAGTTGAACCTCCCACCCCCCAAAACCACCCACCCCGTAAAATCCGCACGTCAGAGCCCCACCACCCACCCAGGAGCCCACCCATGGCCGAACACCCCGCCTACCCCGTGGGCCTCCGCCTCACCGGCCGCCGTGTGGTGGTCCTCGGCGGTGGCCAGGTAGCCCAACGCCGCCTCCCGGCCCTGATCGCGGCCGGCGCGGACATCACGCTGATCTCCCCGACCGCAACCCCGTCCGTAGAGGCGATGGAATCGGCGGGCGAGATCACCTGGGAACGCCGCCCCTACGAACCCGGCGACCTGACCACCGCCTGGTACGCCCTGATCGCCACGAACGACGACGCGGCCAACACCCGAGCCTCCGCCGAAGCGGAAGCGAACCGCGTCTGGTGCGTCCGCTCCGACGACGCCGACCAGGCCACCGCCTGGACCCCGGCGACCGGCACGAGCGAGGGCGTCACGATCGCCGTCCTGACGACGGACGCGAAGAACAGGGACCCCCGCCACACGGCGAGGATCAGGGACGCGGTCCTGGCGGGCCTGCGCGACGGCACCCTCGTCGCCCCCCACCACCGCACCCGCACCCCCGGCGTCTCCCTGGTCGGCGGCGGCCCCGGCGACCCGGACCTGATCACGGTGCGGGGCCGCCGCCTCCTCGCCGAGGCGGACGTCGTCATCGCCGACCACCTCGGCCCGAGGGACCTCCTCGCGGAACTCCCCCCGCACGTGGAGGTCATCGACGCCGCGAAGCTCCCGTACGGCCGTTACATGGCCCAGGAGGCCATCAACAACGCGCTGATCGAACACGCGAAGGCGGGCAGGTCGGTCGTCCGGCTCAAGGGCGGCGACCCCTTCGTGTACGGCCGGGGCATGGAGGAGGTCCAGGCACTCGCGGAGGCCGGCATCCCCTGCACGGTCGTCCCCGGCATCTCCAGCTCCATCTCGGTCCCCGGCGCGGCGGGCATCCCCGTCACGCACCGGGGTGTGGCCCAGGAGTTCACGGTCGTCAGCGGCCACGTCGCCCCCGACGACGACCGCTCCCGCATCGACTGGTCCGCCCTCGCGAAGCTCACCGGCACCCTCGTCGTCCTCATGGGCGTCGACAAGATCGGCAAGATCGCCGAGACCCTGATCGCCCACGGCAAGTCCCCGGACACCCCGGTCGCCCTGGTCCAGGAGGGCACGACGGCCGCTCAGCGCAGGGTCGACGCCACCCTCGCGACGGTCGGCGAGACGGCCCGCACGCAGGAGGTCCGTCCCCCGGCGGTGATCGTCATCGGCGAGGTCGTCACCGTCGGCCCCCGTACCGTGGCGTAACCCCCGGTAACACAACCCGTTCCGCGCCGTTGGCACCGCACCCAGGACAAGGCAGTATCACCTCTGTGGCCGATCTCATCACCGTCGAGGACCCCGACGACCCCCGCCTGCGCGACTACACCGGCCTGACCGATGTGGAACTGCGCCGCAGACGCGAGCCCGCCGAGGGCCTGTTCATCGCCGAGGGCGAGAAGGTCATCCGGCGCGCGAAGGAGGCGGGCTACGAGATGCGCTCCATGCTCCTGTCCGCCAAGTGGATCGACGTCATGCGCGACGTCATCGACGAACTCCCCGCCCCCGTCTACGCGGTCAGCCCCGAACTCGCCGAACGCGTGACGGGCTACCACGTCCACCGAGGCGCCCTCGCCTCCATGCAACGCAAGCCCCTCCCGACGGCGGAGGACCTACTCCGCACAACCCGCCGAGTGGTCATCATGGAAGCCGTAAACGACCACACAAACATCGGCGCAATTTTCAGATCCGCAGCAGCCCTGGGCATGGACGCGGTCCTCCTGTCCCCCGACTGCGCGGACCCCCTCTACCGCCGCAGCGTCAAGGTCTCCATGGGCGCCGTCTTCTCCGTCCCCTACGCCCGCCTCGACTCCTGGCCAAGGGACTTGGACACGGTGAGGGAGGCCGGCTTCACCCTCCTAGCCCTGACCCCGGACGAAAAAGCCCGCCCCCTGGACGAAGCAGCCCCCCACAAAATGGACCGCGTATCCCTGATGCTCGGCGCCGAGGGCGACGGCCTCTCCACCCAGGCCCTGATGGCAGCCGACGAATGGGTCCGCATCCCCATGTCCCACGGCGTGGACTCCCTGAACGTAGGAGCAGCGGCAGCAGTGGCGTTCTACGCGGTAGCAACGGGCCGCCCGCAAAACTGACCGGACCCGGGGCGACGGGCGGCGGGCGGCGGGCGGCGGAAAAGCCTGACGGGCGGCGGTGAGATGCGGGGACGGCTGACGGGCGGCGGTGAGTTGCGGGGACGGCTGACGGGCGGCGATGGGGCGGGGGAAAGCTGATCCGGTGGCGATGGAGCGGGGGAAGGCCGACGGTGGCGGCGGGGCGCTGATCGGCGTCTCTGGAAAACGCGGGGGAACCGCATCGCCGATAGGGGCGCGGGGCTGTGTCTGATATGCGGCTACCGCCGCGTGGGCGCGAACAACCACAACGAACCCGCACCCGCCCCACAACCCTCAGTCCCCCGACGAAGCCCCCCGCCCCCGCTCCTGCTGCACAACACTCTCCCCGCCGCCCCCCAGCCCCCGAGCCGGCCCCTGACAAGCCTGAACCAGCCCGATCCCCAGCGCCACCAACAACGTCACCACCACGAACACGAACAACCGCTGCCGAAGCAACCGGGGATTGGCGGGCCGCCGCCCGGTCCCGGTCGGCCGAGGCCGAGTCCCCGGCGCCCCCGCCCGCCCGGCCCCACTACGCGGCGCGGGCCGACTCCCACTGGGCCGGGGCCCCCGCCCGGACGGCACCCCACCGGAAGCCCGGGAAGACACCCCCCGCCCACCCCGAGGCGGCGGCGTCACCCCGGAGGGCCGAGCACTCCGCTCGGTATAACTCGCGGTATCGGCAACCCGCCCACTGACCCGATCCCCCTCAGCGGACCGCGCAGCGGGAGGCCGCCCCTCGACGACAACCCCCTGAGCCTCCCGCGCGGCGATCTCCTTGAGCCGCAGGGACAACTCCAGCGTGCTGGGCCGTTCCTCGGGATCCTTGGCGAGACAGGCCCGGATCAGCGGAGCCAACGCGTCCGGCACCCCGTGCAACTGAGGCTCCTCGTGCACGACCCGGTACAGCATCACCTCCGAACTCCCGTGCCCGAAGGGCGAGTCCGCGGTGGACGCGTACGCCAGCGTCGCCCCGAGCGAGAACACGTCCGTGGCCGGCGTGACAGCGGCCCCCCGCACCTGCTCCGGCGCGAGAAACCCCGGCGACCCCACGGCCGTCCCGACATGCGTGAGCGTGGACGCACCGGTCGCCCAGGCGATCCCGAAGTCGATGATCCTCGGGCCCTTGGGCGACAGGAGAATGTTGGACGGCTTGAGGTCCCGGTGGACGACCCCGGCCTCGTGGACCGCGACGAGCCCTTCCGACAGCGCCGCGCCGATCGAGGCCAGCTCGGCGGCCCCTATCGGACCCTCGTCGTTGACCTTGTCGTGCAGCGAGGGACCGGGCACGTACTGCGTGGCGAACCAGGGCCGGTCGGCGTCGAGATCCGCCGCGACGAGCCGCGCCGTGCACCCGCCCCGGATCCGCCGCGCCGCGGACACCTCACGCGCGAACCGCGAACGGAACTCCTGGTCCTCGGCCAGATCGGGCCGGATCACCTTCAGCGCGACGCGCTGCCCCTTCTTGTCGGAGCCCAGATAGACGACGCCCATCCCGCCCGCGCCGAGCCGTCTGTGAAGCCTGAACGAGCCGACGACGCGCGGGTCCTCGCGCCTCAGGCGCATCATCGCCATGTTCATCCCCGCTGCCGGTCCGTGTGACGTGCCACAGCTTACGTTTCCACGGCCGCCCGCGTGCAGGAGCCGCGCCCTCTCGCGCCGATCGATTGTCAGTGCCGGGTGGGAGACTTGAGAGGTGGTCAGGAAGGCGGCCCGGCAGTCGATTTCGGCCGTGGCCGGTCTTCAACCAGCCGTCACAGAAGGGGGATTGGCACGGTGAAGGGTGACCGAGTGGAGATAGTCGTGGACGCGGGGGACACGACGCGGACGTACGAGGTGGTGGCCAGCAGGGCGGGCCGCAGGGTGGAGACGGCGGTCCGCAGGGGGGTGGTCGAAGTGAGCGAAGTCACGCGCAGCGGGACGGTCGTCAGGACGGCCCGCTTCATGGCGACGAGGGTCCTCGCGCTCGTCGAACAGCCGGTACCCCGGGAAGCGGAATCGGAGAAAACGGCCCGTAGTGGACACCCCTTCCGGGAAGACCCTGAGACCTAGGACCGCGTCTCCACCCAGGGGAGTACACCGCAGGTCGAGGCTCATCCTCCGGGAGGCCCGGCAATCGGTACGAGGGCATGACGCCCGGAAGCCACCGCCCGCCTAAGTTAGAGGTCAAGCGGCGGGTGCAGCACTCGTCCCCCGAGGTCAGACACCCGCCGCTGCCAACGACACCGATCGGCCAGGAAGGAGGAAACCATGGCCTACACGGCACCGCGGAGCACCTACCGCGACAAGTCCGAGCCCGGCCGTCGCCACCCCCTCACGGCGACCTTGATGGTCCTCCCCCTGGCGGCCCTGCTCTTCGTCGTCTTCGGCGGCTGGGAGACGGTGGCCACACAGGCGTCGTCCGTGGGCGTGATGCTGGGGCGCTGAGCGGCGACCCCAGGCCCGGAAGAGCGGTCCGGGCGGGGACATCCCACCCATGAAACCCCGTGGGGACGGGGGTGCGGCGGACGGCAACAATGCCGGCGCAGCTGGGGAGCTGCGCCGGCATTACCTTTGTCCGGCCCCGGTCCGCACGCGACGAAGGAACCCCGTGACGCTCCTCGCCGACCTCACCTTCAGCGTCCGCACCCGCGCCCACACCGGCGCCCCCGTCTGCGCCTGCCCCACGGGCACCCTCGCCGACCGCCCCGACGCCACCGTCGTCCGGCACGCGGACACGGTCGCCAAGGCCCACGCCCCCGGCACACCCCCCGAAACCCTCACCCCCCGCCTGGAGACGGCCGCCCGCCTGCCCGGCGTCCTCCTCGCCCCCCTCACCCGCACCCCCGTCCCGCTGCGCGGCCGCCTCGTCACCTACTGGCCCTACGGCACCCCCGTGGACCCGGATGCCCCCGACGAGGCCCCCTGGGAGGCCGCCGGCACCCTCCTGGCCCGCCTCCACCGCAGCACCCCGCCGCCCGGCCTCCCCCCGATGCGCGGCCCCGCGAAGGCCGCCCGCGCCGTCGCCCGCCTCGCCGCCCACACGCACCCCGCGATCACCTCCGTCCGCCGCGCCTGGCACCTCCTGCCCGCCTGGGCGCGCGACGAGGCCCCCATGCCGGACGGCGGCCTGTGTCACGGCGACCTCCACCTCGGCCAGCTCGTCCGCGCCCCCGATGGCGACTGGCGCCTCATCGACGTCGACGACCTCGGCACCGGCGTCCAGACCTGGGACCTCGCCCGCCCCGCAGCCTGGTACGCCTGCGGCCTCCTCCCGCCCGACGAGTGGCACCGCTTCCTCACCGCCTACCGCACCGCGGGCGGCCCCGCCCTCGACGCCTCAGCCGACCCCTGGCCCGCCCTCGACGTCGCCGCCCGCGCCCTCACCGTCCAGACCGCCGCCCGCGCGATCACCAAAGCGGCGGCCGGACAGCGGCCGTTGGACGAGGTCGAGACGGCGGTGGTCGACGCCTGCGCGCGCATGTCCACGCCGTAGGGTGCAACCGACCGGGCGCGGACGGAGTCTGTGCTGGGGAAACCCGAAACAGGAACGAACAGTGAGGAGTTGGGGCCGATGATGCAGTGTCCGAAATGTCACGCGGCGATGCACACCTACAACCGCAACGGCGTCCAGATCGAGCAGTGCGGCAACTGCCGGGGGATCTTCCTGGACTACGGCGAACTGGAAGCCCTGACCCGCCTCGAGGGCCAGTGGGGGCAGCCCGGCCCGCAGGCGTACCCGCCGGTGCCGCCGGTTCCTCCGCCGGGCCCGGCCTGGGGCGCCCCGCAGCACCACGGCGGTCATCACGGGGGTCACCACGGCGGACACCACCGTCACCGGAGCTTCGGCCACATGCTGTTCTCCAGCTAGCACGCCACGAAGCCCCCGGTCGAGACCGGGGGCTTCGGCATGTGTGGACGATACTGGGATTGAACCAGTGACCTCTTCCGTGTCAGGGAAGCGCTCTCCCGCTGAGCTAATCGTCCGGGAGAAACCACGATCCGAGGATCATGGCCAGTGCGCGATACTGGGATTGAACCAGTGACCTCTTCCGTGTCAGGGAAGCGCTCTCCCGCTGAGCTAATCGCGCGGGGAAGCCTTGCGGCTTCAGTGGACGATACTGGGATTGAACCAGTGACCTCTTCCGTGTCAGGGAAGCGCTCTCCCGCTGAGCTAATCGTCCTTGGAGGTGGAGACGGGATTTGAACCCGTGTAGACGGCTTTGCAGGCCGTTGCCTCGCCTCTCGGCCACTCCACCAGGAGTGCAGGGGTTCGGGAAGATCCCCTGACTTTCCTGAGCGGACGACGAGGCTCGAACTCGCGACCTCAACCTTGGCAAGGTTGCGCTCTACCAACTGAGCTACGTCCGCTTGTCTTTCCCGGCCCGCTTGCGCGTCCCGGCGACGTGTTGAACTCTAGCGGATTCCCGGGCCAGCACAAAAACGCGTTTGCGCAGCGTGCTGCCGCCCGTAGCCGAACCGCCCAGCTCAGGCCCCCTTGCGGCCACCCGACCTAGACTCGACGCGTGTCCCACCTGCCTCCCCTCGCCCGCTTCGGCACCCGAGTCGCGACCGGGCTCCTGGACGTCACGAGCGACCCCGCCGCCCTGGAGTCCACCGGCTTCTGGGCCGTCGTCGCCGACTTCGAGGGCCGTCTGACCTGCGCCCGCTTCGCCGACGTCCGCCGCGCCCCGGTGCCCGCCCCGGTGTCGGGTGCCTGGCACGGCCCCGCCGAGGGCGACTGGACGTCGTCCCTCGACCGCGCCGCGTACACGGCGGGCGTCCGGCGCATCCGCGAGCACATCGCCGCCGGGGAGGTCTACCAGGCCAACCTCTGCCGGGTCCTGTCCGCGACGGTCCCCGACGGCGCCGACGTCGACGCCCTCACCGCGCTGCTCGCGCGCGGCAACCCGGCGCCCTACGCGGGCACGGTCCGCCTGCCCGAGCACGGCGTCCAGATAGCCACCGCGTCCCCGGAACTCTTCCTGCGGCGCGACGGCCGCACGGTCCTCTCCGGCCCCATCAAGGGCACCGGCCGCACCGAGGCGGACCTCCTGGAGAAGGACTACGCCGAGAACGTCATGATCGTGGACCTCGTCCGCAACGACATCGGCCAGGTCTGCGCGACGGGCAGCGTCACCGTCCCCGACCTGTGCGCCGTCGAGAAGCACCCCGGCCTCGTGCACCTCGTCTCGACCGTCAGCGGCGAACTGCGCCCCGACGCCGGCTGGCCCGAACTCCTCACGGCCGCCTTCCCGCCCGGCTCCGTCACCGGCGCCCCCAAATCCAGCGCGCTCAGGATCATCGACGCCCTGGAGACCTCACCCCGCGGCCCCTACTGCGGCGGCGTCGGCTGGGTCGACGCCGACCGGGGGACCGGTGAACTCGCCGTCGGCATACGGACGTTCTGGATCGACGGCGGCCACCTCAAGTTCGGCACCGGCGCCGGCATCACCTGGGGCTCCGACCCCGAGGGGGAGTGGCGGGAGACCGAACTGAAGGCGTCCCGGCTGCTCGCGGTAGCGTCGGGGGAGTACCACGACTGACGATCCCGCGAGGTGGGCACCAGTGAAGCTTTGGCTCGACGGCGGACTGAAGGACATCGACGACGCGCGCGTCTCCGTCCTCGACCACGGACTGACCGTGGGCGACGGCATCTTCGAGACGGTCAAGGCGACCGACGGACGGCCCTTCGCCCTCACCCGCCACCTCGACCGCCTCACCCGCTCCGCCCGCGGCCTCGGCCTCCCCGACCCCGACCACGACGAGATCCGCGCCGCCTGCGCCGCCGTCCTCGCCGCGAACCCCATGCCGCTGGGCCGCCTGCGCATCACCTACACCGGCGGCCAGGGCCCCCTCGGCTCCGACCGCGGCGCCCACGGCACGACGCTCGTCGTGGCCCTCGGCGAGACGGCCCGCCGCGCCGACACGACGGTCGCGGTCACGGTCCCCTGGACCCGCAACGAGCGAGGCGCCCTGACCGGCCTGAAGACCACCTCGTACGCCGAGAACGTCGTAGCCCTCGCCCGCGCGCACGAACACGGCGCCACGGAAGCCCTGTTCGCCAACACGGTCGGCGCCCTCTGCGAAGGCACCGGCTCCAACGTCTTCGTCGTCCTCGACGGCGAGATCCACACCCCGCCCCTCGCCTCCGGCTGCCTCGCGGGCATCACCCGCGACCTGACGATCGAGTGGACCGGCGCCCACGAAACCGACCTCCCCCTCGACGTCCTGCTCCGCGCCGACGAGATCTTCCTGACCTCCACCCTCCGCGACGTCCAGGCCGTCCACCGCGTGGACGCCCGCGAGCTGCCCGGGACGCCGGGGCCGGTGACGGCGAAGGCGATGCGGGTGTTCGCGGAGCGCGCGGGGGATGACCTGGACCCGTGAGGACGGGGTCCTGTGAGAGGACGGGGTCCTGTGAGACGGGGCGAGGGTAGACCGGGCGTGGGCTTTATTGGGCTGACCGCGTCGGCCGCAGCGGGTAGAAAACCGGCATGACCACGACCTTGCGGCCCACCGAGCCGCTTCAGCGGGAAGCCGGCCCCGCCGGGCGGATGTCGCGCCGCTACCAGGTGTGCGTGAACAGCCGCCCCGTCGGCACGCTCCACCTCGGCACGCACCCCGGGTTCGGCCCGACGATCGCCCGCATCGAGGACCTTCGCATCGACGAGGCCGACCGCCGCAGAGGCCGCGCGACGGTCGCCGCGCTCGCGGCGGAGGAGGTGGCGCGGGGCTGGGGCTGCCGGATGATCGAGGTCTACGTCCCCGTCGAACGCGGCACCGCCCCCGAGACGGTCCCCGGCATCCGCCTCGCCACCGCCCTCGGGTACGTCCTGCGCAACCGGGGCATGGAGAAAACCCTGGGCACGACCCCGCACCCCCTCCCACCCGGCCTCGTCGCCCGCCCCCTCACGGACGCCGAGTACCGCCCCTTCCTGGAGCGCAGCTACCGCGCCTTCGCGCAGGACTGCGTCGACCGCGGCATCACCCAGGCCGAGGCCGACGCCCGCATAGCCCGCGAACTCCCCGCCCACCTCGCGGCGAACCCCACCCCCGGCCACTACACCGTCCTCGAACAGGACGGCCACCAACTGGGCATCCTCTGGCTGGCCTTCGACGCCACCAAGTCCTACGTCTACGACATCGAGGTCGCCGAACCCTTCCGAGGCCGCGGCCACGGCCGCACCCTCATGCTCCTCGCCGAATCCCAGTCGATCACCGCCTCCAAGCCCACCCTCGCCCTCAACGTCTTCGCGAACAACACCCCAGCGGAACGCCTCTACGAGTCCCTGGGCTACGAGGTCGTAGGACACGGGATGTATAAGAACCTGCTCTGACCTGGGGGAGTGGGGGCACCGGTGGACAGGGTGGGGCCGCCGATGACGGGGGCGAGGGCGCCGAGGGTCGCGGGCCGGCGGGGCAGGGGCTGCCGGACGGCCGGGGTGCCGGGGCGGGGCCGTCGGGAGTGGGGAGGCTGGAGACGCCGGTCCCTGGGTTGCTGGGGCGGGGGTAGGAGTCGGGCCAGGGCGCCGGGGCGAGGGTACAGAGGGCTGCAGGCCGTCGGGGGCAGGGCTGCCGGACGGCTGGGATGCCGGGCGGGCCCGTCGGGAGTGGGGAGGCCGGAGATGCCGTTCCCTGCGGGTCGTTGGGGCGCGGGTGCCGAGGGCAGGAGGTGGGTCTAGGGTCGGGCCGGTGCCAGTGGCCCGAGGGCCTGAGCGGGAGCCGGAGGCCCTGGGGCCGGTGTCGCCGGGGGTGGGGATGCCGATGGCAGTGGATCGTCGAAGGTGGGGAGGCCGGAGACGTCGCTTCTTGCGGGGCCGTTGGGGGACGGGGTGTTGGGGCGCGGGTGCTGAGGGGGAATCGGGTGCGAGGGCGGGGCCAGGGGCACCCGAGGGGAGGGGTGTCGGGGTTCTCGGAGGGGCGGAGCCTCTGGGGGGCAGGGACGCCGAGGGCTGCGGGCCGTCGGAGAGGGGAACCTGCGAGGCTCGGGGCGGGGCTATGCCTACGGGGTCGTCAGGAGTCCGTCGATGATGGCTTCGATTCGCTCGCGGAGTCCTTCCTGGCTCTTGCCGCCGTCGAGGCGTTCGTCGGCGATGACGTAGGTCGGGGTTCCGGTGACGCCGATGGCCTTGCCTTCGGCCTGGTCCGCGTCGACGATGAGGATGTGCCGGCCGTCGATGAGGGCCGTGTCGAACTCCTCGGCGTCCAGGGAGAGTTCACGGGCGACGTCGATGAGGAACGCCTCTCCGCGCCGGTCCAGTTCCTCGACCCGGCCGAGGACCGCCTCGACGTAGGCCCAGCCCTGCCCCTGCTCCAACGCCTCCTCCGCGGCCTGCGCGGCGGCGAACGCGTGCTTGTGCTTCTCCAGCGGGAAGTGCCGAAGCCGCACGTCCAGCCGGTCCCCGTACCGCTCCCGCAGCAGCCGCAGATCGTCCAGCGCGGACCGGCAGTCGGGACACTGCAACTCGCACCAGACGTCGAGGACGACGGGGAGGGCGGGGACGGAAGAGGAGTCACTCATGGGGGCAGTCTCCCAGGCCGGGGTGGGGGAGCCCAATCGACCTTCCTCCCCGGCCCCCCGCCTCCGGATCCCGGGGCATCTCGGGGTGCTCGTCAGGGGTGACCCGGAGATGTCCCTGATGTCCGGGGCAGGGCATGGCCGGAGAGGGTGGGGGAGGTGCACGATGGAGGGGAGGACGGGCGAGCGACCCGGGAGGCCGGGGCGCACCGGCCCGTGCGCGTACCGCACAGCACCGCTCAGCGAGCCTGGAGGCCCGGATGATTGCCGAGACCGTCTGTTCCGCCGTAGCCGCGGCCGGCCTGGGCATCGCGGCGGTCACGGCATACCGCAGACGTTTCCTGTCGGCGGCCCGCATAGCGGCGTACGCGCTCGTGCCCCTCGGCCTGGTGATGACGGGCGTCGTCGAGTGGGCGGCGGACACGGCGTTCAGCCCCGTCGCCTGGGCCGGCTTCGGCGTGCTCGGCGGCGCGTGGGGGCTGTTCACGCTGACCCGCTCGGTGGAGCGCCGCAGGGGCGGCACCCGCAAGCAGCGCAGGGCCACCGGTTCCGCGAGCCGCGAGGCCGTCGCGCCGGGCGCCTCGACCCCGACGCTCGGCGCGGGAGCACGCCAGTCCAGGCCGACGGCACCGCGCCGCGCCGAACCGGCGTCCTCCGGCGAGGACTTCAGTGACATCGAGGCGATCCTGAAGAAGCACGGCATATGAGACACCCGACCCACCTCGCCTGAAACGACACAAGTGGCATCTCCGGCGCGCGGAAATGATCACGCCCTGAAACCGACTTCAACGGTTTCGGCGAACTCCCGCTCAATCCGCGCGTATTGATCGCAACAGGGGTCCCACCTGCGCCATCATCGCCCGCGAGATGCTGGACACGACACAGAGCGATGCCGCGCCCCCTCAGGACGAGCCGCGCGGATGCCTCTTCGCCCTATCCCAGCCACCGCTCATGATCTTCCTAGCGGTGATCGGGTCCCTCCTCCTCATGGCAGCGCTGCACGACCTGCTGCTGCTGTGACCGTCCCGCGAACCCCGGCGCCACCCGCCGGGGGCCGCGCAGAACCACGAAACGAAGGACCGGTTCGAAACCGAGGGCAAGCACGGACGGCCGACATCACGTCACCCACTCCGACCGGACCGCAGCCACCCAAACCCACACCACCCGACAAGACACCGCCCCCGGCGCCCCGCCTCACCCCGCACCCCTCCCGCCCTCCACCCCGCCACGCGGCGGCCCTCACGCCCGCGAAACCCCCGCCCTCGCTCTCCCGTCTCGACCCTCGGCACGCGGCGAGCCGCGAGAGACGAACCACCGACCCACCCCGCCACGCGGCGGCCCTCACACCCCCAACACCCTCGCCCCCGCTCAGCCGCGAGCCCGAGCCGGCAGGCCAACCCAGAATCCCCGCCGAGAAGCCCCGCCCCTTACCCCCGTCCACCCGGCATCCCCACCCCTTCCCCCGTCCACCCGGCACCCCGCCCCTCACCCGGCAGCCCCCGCCCCCTCCCCCTTCCTCCGTGCCCGGTACGCCGCCACGTGCAGCCGGTTGCCGCAGGTCCGGCTGTCGCAGTAGCGGCGGGAACGATTGCGGGAGAGGTCGACGAAAGCACGACGGCAGTCGGGCGCCTCGCAGCGCCGCAGCCGTTCCTGCTCCCCGGCGACGACGAAGAAGGCGAGGGCCATGCCGCAGTCGGCGGCGAGATGGTCCGCGAGAGAGGCCCCGGGCGCGAAGTAGTGGACGTGCCAGTCGTACCCGTCGTGATCGGTCAGCTGCGGAGTGGTCCCCGCGCCTGCGACGAGCTTGTTGATCAGCCCCGCCGCCACCCGCGGATCCCGCGCCGCGAAGATCTCGGCGAACCGCCCCCGCAGCGCCCGCACGGCCGCGAGATCGAACTCCGTGAGCGCCCCGACTCCGCTGACCTTGTACGTTCGCACGAACTCGGCGAGCGTCCCGACGTCCGGCAGCCCGTCGGCGTCCGCCTCGTCCTCCGGCGCGGTGTTGACCAGGCCCACCACCGTGTCCAGCGCGCACCGGGTGTCGTGGGGGATCAGCACGTTTCGCTCCCTGCCCTGAGGACGGGCCCCACGCCCGCCGATGCTGGCCGATGGTAGCGGCCCGCCGTGCAAAAGCACGGCCCTCGGTCCCGGCGGCACACAACACCGACGCCACCCCCGGAAACCCGGTGGGTGGCGTCGGTGACAGCCGTGACGCGGCTGGGGCCGTGCTGGTCCGAGCCGTCTCCCCGAGTCGGACGGCGTCGGGTGGAGGTGGCGCGCTAGCTCTCCGCCAGGATGTGCGACAGCTCCTGATCGAGGTCGAAGTGCCGATGCTCCGTGCCCGGGGGCACGGCCGCGTCGGTGCGCTTCAGGAAGGATTCCAGTGCCCGCGCGGGCGCCTCCAGGAGGGCTTCGCCCTCGGGGGAGCTGAGGGCGATGCAGACGACCCCCTGACCGTGGCTGCGCGACGGCCATACGCGGACGTCACCGGTGCCGGTGGGCCGGTGGAGGCCCTCCGCGAGGAGGTCGCGGGCGAACACCCACTCGACGGTCTCCTCGGCTCCGGTGTGGAAGGTGGCGTGCACGGCGTAGGGATCGGCCGTGTCGTACCGCAGACCTGCGGGAACAGGCAGGGAGGACTCGCTCGACACAACGAGGCGCAGGTGCAGCTCGCAGCTGACCGTGGTGTTCATAAGCGCCAGGGCCTTTCGCTCAGTGTGCGCTCGGGGATTCGCACGTCGGCGAAATCGACATGCCACCTACGGTGCCGTTGTAAACCCCTCTGAGGGTTTTGTGCGTGTTTACGTAACTCTTCCGGCCGAGACCCCCTTCGTCCGGTACCACCATTCCGGTGATCGGATTCTCTCCGGTAAGGTTCAGTTATGAATACGGGGAGTGACGAGCCCGGCGAGGCGACCGTGACGACGGACGACAGACAAGCGGACGGGGACCGTCCCGGCAAGGGGGACGCGGGCCTCGGTTCGAAGGCGCCGGCGTTCATCAAGAAGAGCAGAACCCTCCACCTGAGCTGGCAGGTCGGCGTCTTCGTCGTCGGCCTCGCGGTGGTCGTGCTCGGCATCATCATGCTGCCGCTGCCCGGCCCCGGCTGGGTCGTGATCTTCGCCGGCATGGCGATCTGGGCCACCGAGTTCGTCTGGGCCCAGCTGGTCCTGCGCTGGACGAAACGCAAGGTCACCGAGGCCGCTCAGCGAGCCCTCGATCCGAAGGCGCGCCGCCGCAACATCATCCTGACGTCGGTCGCGCTGGTGATCATCGGCGTCCTCGCGGGCGTCTACCTGTGGAAGTACGGCCTGGAGATGCCCTGGAACATCAAGAACCAGTGATCCGAACCGCTCGCCGTACCCGCTGACCGGCAGCCCCACCGGTCAGGCGCCGACCGGACTCCCCGCCGGTCACAGCCACCCTCTGACATGCGGTAATGTTCTCCGTGCTCGGGCGATTAGCTCAGTGGGAGAGCGCTTCGTTCACACCGAAGAGGTCACTGGTTCGAACCCAGTATCGCCCACCTGATTCAGGGGCCGTTCCGGCAGTCGGAACGGCCCCTGACGCATGTCGAGGGGGCACCCGTGAGCAGCCTGATATCGATCATCACGCCGGTCTACGACCCGCGCCCCGCGTTCCTCTCCGCCGCCTATGACTCCCTCGCGGAACAAGTCCTTCCGCCCGGTTGGGCCTGGGAGTGGATCGTCCAGGAGGACGGCGAGAGCGGCATCGCCGAGCGTCTGCTCCCCGGCGACGATCCCCGGATCCGCTTCGCCCGGGGCCGTCGGGGCGGCGTCGCCATCACCCGCAACCTCGGCCTCTCCCGTGCCGCGGGCGCGCTGGTCAAGAACCTCGACCAGGACGACGTCCTCACCCCTGGCGTCCTGGCCAGGGACGTCGAGGCGCTGGCCGACCCGGCGATCGGCTGGGTCACCTCCCGGGCCCTGGACCTCCTGCCCGACGGCACCACGGCCGGCGTCGGCGGCGAGCCCGGACCCGGGCCGATCCCGAGGCGCACGGTCGTCGAGCGGTGGCGGGCGAACGGCCACCACCTGCCCGTGCACCCCGCGACCCTCTGCCTCAGGCGCTCCCTCGCCGTCGCGCTCGGCGGCTGGATGGCCGTCCCCGGCTCCGACGACACCGGCCTGCTCATCGCCGCGAGCACCGTCGTGACCGGCTGGTTCACCGGCGAGCCGGGGCTGCTGTACCGCAGGTGGCCGGGGCAGGTCTCGGCGGGCGAGGCCCACAGTGAGCCCGTCGAACGCGCCCTGCGCATGCGCCTGATCAGCGAACGGGCCGACGAACTCGCCGCGCTGTTCGACTAGGCCGGCGACGGACAAAGGCCGCCCCGCCGCCGTACCCGTACCAGATCCCCGCAACTCCCCTTTCAAACCCGCGCGGCGAATTTCGGCCCATGTCCGTCGGCGCGCGACGGCGGAACCGGTGTTCGACCTCTCGAACCGTCGGCGCTCACCTGCGGATATGTCAGCCTCTTTGGCGTGAAGGGGACTTGGGGGGAGGGGTTGCCCCCAAGCCGTCCCGGAAGAAAATCCTGTCCGAATCATTGACGGTCTCTCACCCCCCTCGTACCTTGTGCCAGCAAGCGCTTTCTTGAAACGATTCATGCAAGCGGCAACGACGCTGCGGGGAGGGCCCGACTGTGGGAACCACCAGGAATGTTGAGAGGCGAACGATCCTGAAGGCGGCTGGGGCGACGGCTGCCACGCTCGGGCTGGCGGCCACGACCGGGTGCGGCGGGGACAGCGGTTCGTCCTCCGACGGTACGGTGACGATCCGTTACGCCTGGTGGGGTGCGGACGACCGCGCGAAGAGAATCAACCAGACCATCGCGCTCTTCGAGAAGAAGTACCCGAAGATCAAGGTGAAAACGGACTTCCAGCCGTACACCGACTTCTGGAAGAAGTTCAATACGCAGGCCTCGGGCGGAAATCCGCCGGACGTCTTCCAGAACGCCATCGGATTCCTGCGGAAATACGACTCGAAGAACGTTCTCCTCGACCTCAGCGCCCAGGTCAAGGCCGGAAACCTCTCCATGGACGGATTCCGCGCCGGACTCGACAAGTTCGGTGAGGTCGACGGCAAGCTCCTCGGCGTCCCCGTCGGCTCCAACTCGATGGCCCTCGTCATCGACCAGCCCGTCTACACCCGCTCCGGCGTCACCCCCAAGCAGGGCTGGACCTGGAACGACTTCCACGCCGCGATGCTGAAGATCCACCAGAAGACCGGCCGCGCGGGCGACTCCGGCATGTACGGCGTCATGTACCTGTACGACCTCTACCTGCGTCAGAACGGCAAGGCGTTCTTCACCACCGACGGACTCGGATTCACCGAGGCCGACCTCAAGGACTGGTGGACCAAGGCCGAACAGGGCCTGGAACAGGGCGAGTTCGCCGACGCCAAGAAGGTCGCCCAGGTCAAGCCGAAGTCCGCCGTCGCCGCCGAACTCGCCGCCGGTGAATTCACCTGGGACAACTTCACCATCCGCTACACCTCCGAGGGCAAGAGCCAGTACCGCCTCGCTCCCATCCCCACCACCGACGGCAAGAAGACCGGCCAGTACCTCGGCTCCCTGATGCTCAGCGCCTCCAAGCGGACCAAGCACCCCAAGGAAGTCGCCCAGTTCATCAACTTCATGGTCCACGACCCCGAGGTCGCCAAGATCATGGGCTACGACCGCGGCATCCCCGCCACCCAGGCCCAGTACGACGCGTTCAAGCCGACCGACGAGGTCAACAAGTCGATCGCCGCCTACGAGGAGTCCCTGGTCGCCTCCGGCGTCCTGGAGCCCATCACCCCGCACCCCAGCGGCGCCGACATCTGCGAGTCCGCGTTCCTGCGCATCGCCGAAGAACTCGCCCTCGGCACCCGGTCGGTCGACGACGCCGTCAAGCAGTTCTTCACCGAGTCGAAGACGGCCCTGACGGCCTGATGGGAACCACCGTGACACACGCCCCCGCGCTGGAGGGCCTGACCGAGGACTCCGGGCCGCCCAGCGGCCCGGCCCGGCTGGTCAAACCCCCCGAGCTCAAGCGCCGCCTGCGCCGGGAGAACCTGGCCGGCTACCTCTTCATGTCGCCGTGGATCGCCGGGTTCCTGCTGCTCACCGCGGGCCCGATGGTCGCCTCGCTCTACTTCGCCTTCACCGACTACAACCTCTTCGACCCGCCCAAGTGGATCGGCCTCGACAACTTCTCCGAGATGTTCGGTGACCCCCGCTGGCGCCACTCGGTCAAGGTCACCCTCTGGTACGTCGTCGTCGGCACCCCCCTCAAGCTGCTCGCCGCCCTCGGCGTCGCCCTGCTCCTCGCCCAGAAGCGGCGCGGCCAGGCGTTCTACCGGGCCGCGTTCTACGCGCCCTCCCTGATCGGCGCCAGCGTCTCCATCGCGATCGTCTGGAAGGCGATCTTCTCGGACGACGCCGTCGTCGACCAGACACAGCAGTTCTTCGGCATCGACGCCGGCGGCTGGACCGGCGACCCGGAGCTGATCATCTACAGCCTCGTCGCCCTCACCGTCTGGCAGTTCGGCGCCCCGATGGTCATCTTCCTCGCCGGCCTCAAGCAGGTCCCGCGCGAGCTGTACGAGGCCGCCGAGATGGACGGCGCCGGAACCTGGCGCAGGTTCTGGAACATCACCCTGCCGATGATCTCCCCCGTCCTCTTCTTCAACGTCCTGCTGGAGACCATCCACTCCTTCCAGATCTTCAGCTCGGCGTACATCGTCGGCGGCGGCGCGGGCGGCAACGCCTGCGGACCGGCCGACGGATCGATGGTCTACACCTGCTATCTGTACGTCCAGGGCTTCGAGAACAGCCGGATGGGCCTCGCCTCCGCCATGGCCTGGCTGCTGCTCATCGCCGTCGCGCTGGTCACGGCGGTCCTCTTCTGGTCGCAGAAGAAGTGGGTGCACTACGAGGAGGGCGCCCGATGAGCACCACCAGCGTTCACCAGGCCGGTACCGGCACCGGCCGCAGACGGGCCGGCTCCCTCGCCTGGCACCTCGGCTCCCTCGCGATCCTCGCCGTCATCCTCTACCCGGTCATCTGGGTCATCGGCGGCTCGTTCAAGAAGAGCGAGGACATCGTCGGCAGCCTCGACCTCTTCCCCAGCGACCCCATCGTCAGCAACTACCAGCGGCTCAGCGACGGCATCGCGGACATCTCCATCTCCACGTTCTTCGTCAACTCCCTGACGCTGGCGATCGGTTCGGTCGTCGGGATCCTGATCTCGTGCTCGCTGACCGCGTACGCGTTCGCGCGGATCAGGTTCGCCGGGCGCAACCTGCTCTTCACGCTGATGATCGGCACCCTCCTGCTGCCGTACCACGTCCTGCTCATCCCGCAGTACGTGCTCTTCCGCAACATGGACATGATCAACACGTACACCCCACTGCTGCTGGGCAAGTACCTCGCCACGGAAGCCTTCTTCGTCTTCCTCATGGTCCAGTTCATGCGCAACCTGCCCAAGGAACTCGACGAGGCCGCCCGCCTCGACGGCTGCGGACACCTGCGCATCTACTGGTCGATCGTGCTCCCGCTGTGCCGCCCCGCCCTCATCACCAGCGCCATCTTCACGTTCATCAACTCGTGGAACGACTTCATGGGCCCGCTGATCTACCTCAACGAACCCGACAAGTACACCGTCTCCCTGGGCCTGAAGATGTTCGTCGACCAGGAGGGCGTGGCCGACTACGGCGGCATGATCGCCATGTCGCTCGTCGCCCTGCTCCCCGTCCTCGCCTTCTTCCTCGCCTTCCAGCGCTACCTCATCGACGGTATGGCGACCTCCGGACTCAAGGGCTGACACCATGACCGCCGAGGCACGCGTCAAGACACGCAAGGAGTCCGTGTTCGCGGAGAGGTTCGCCGTCTTCGCCGAATGCCTGCTGACCGGGGTGTGGATCGCCGTCGCCTGCCTCGGCGTCGTCACCTACCCCGCCGCGCTCGCCGCCGGCAGCCGCCACCTCGGCCGCCGCACCGCCCATGTCGACGGCGGGATACGGGAGTTCGTCGCCGACTTCCGCAGCGCGCTGCGCGGCGGGTGGGCCGTCGGGGTCGCCGGGTGGGCGGTGCTCGCGGCCGTCTGGATCGACGTCTGGGCCGTCCGCGCCGGTCTCCCCGGTGGGCCACTCATCGGCGCGATCGGTGTGTTCGCGCTGATCGGGGCGGCCGTCGCCCTGCTGCGGGCGGCGGCAGTGTGGAGCCCCGGCGACTCCTGGCGGACGCTGCTCGCCGACGCCGGACGCCGTACCGTCCTCGACCCCGCCGGGTCCTTCCTCGTCGTCGCCGGGCTCGCCGTCGTCGTCATGTCGGCCTGGTTCATCGCACCCCTCGGCGCCCCCGTCCTGGGCGCCGTCACCGCGGCGGCACTCGCGGTGGAAGAGCGTTACCGGCGCCGCTGAGCCGCACCCCTCCTCAAGGCCGGCCCCGCCGCGCCTCCCTCTGTCATGCCCGAAGCTTCCCCGCACGGAAAGGAACGGCCATGTCCCCCCTTCCCCGCAGATCCCTCCTCAAGGCCGCCGCGGTCGCCGGCGCCGCCGCCCAGTTCAGCTGGGCCCTCGGCGCCACCAACGCCTCCGCCGCCCCCCGCGCCGAGAGCGGCCCCGCCGACCCGGTCACCCTGGACTGGCTGGAGGACGGCGGCCTCGGTGCCGCCCCCGGCTCCACGCTCGGCGTGCCCTGGCCCATGGGCGCGCTCCAGGAGGACCAGACCTTCGCGCTCACCGACGCCGCCGGCAAGGACGTCCCCGTCCAGTCCTGGCCCCTCGCCTACTGGCCCGACGGCTCCCTCAAGTGGACCGCGCACGCGGTGAGTTCGGGCGACGGCAAGCTGACCCTGGCCCCCGGCACCCCCGCCGCGCCGGGCAAGAAGGTCACCGTCGACAAGAGCGGCGGCACCATCGACGTCTCCACCGGCGTCGTCGACGTCAAGATCGGCAAGTCCGGCGCCACCCTCATCAAGTCCGTCCGGCGCGGCTCCACCGAGATCGCCAAGAACGGGCGCCTCGTCCTCATCCGGCAGCCCGAGATCGAGGACGAGGACCAGGGCACCGTCAAGACCGAACGCTTCGAGGGCGCCGTCTCCGAGGTGACCGTCGAACAGGAGGGCCCCGTCCGCGCGGTGGTCCGCATCGACGGCAAGCACCGCAAGGGCAACCGGAGTTGGATCCCCTTCTCGATCCGCCTGTACTTCTACGCCGGCGCCGACTCCTTCCGCATGGTCCACACCATCACCTACGACGGCACCCAGGAACCCGGCAAGGCCAGCGGCGACTTCATCCGCGGCCTCGGCGTCCGCTTCACCGTGCCCATGCGCGACCAGTCCTACGACCGGCACATCCGCATCGGCGGCGAGGGCACCGGCCTGCTCCGCGAAGCCGTCAAGGGCATCACCGGACTGCGCCGCGACCCCGGAATCGCCGTCCAGGAAGCCCAGTTCGCCGGCAAGAAGCTGCCCGACCCCGCCACCTGGGACCAGCGTGTCACCACCCGGCTCCAGTACATCCCCGAGTGGGGCGACTACACCCTCTCCCAGCTCTCCGCCGACGGCTTCACCGTCCGCAAGCGCACCAAGAAGGGCCACGGCTGGATCGGCGCCGGCGGCGGCAGGCGGGCCTCCGGCTTCGGGTACGTCGGCGGCGCGAGCGGCGGATTCTCCTTCGGCCTGCGGGACTTCTGGGAACGCCACCCCTGCCAGCTCGACATCCGCGACGCCCAGACCGACGAGGCCGAGGTCACCCTCTGGCTCTGGTCGCCCGAGGCCCAGCCCATGGACCTGCGCTTCTACCACGACGGCATGGGCCAGGACACCTTCCCCGAACAGCTCGAAGGCCTCAACATCACCTACGAGGACTACGAGCCCGAGTTCGGCACCCCCTACGGCATCGCCCGCACCTCCGAACTCGTCTTCTGGGCCAACGAGTCCACACCGACGCCGGAAGCCCTCGCCCAACAGGTCGACGCCGTCCGGGTGTTGCCGCAACTCGCCGCCCCGCCCAAGCAGTTGATCAAGGCAGGCGTCTTCGGACCCGGCCTCTACTCCGAGCCCGACCGCTCCACCCCCGCCAAGGCGAAGATCGAGGACCACCTCGACTTCCTCTTCACCTACTACAAGGACCAGGTGGAGCAACGCCGTTGGTACGGCTTCTGGGACTACGGCGACATCATGCACACCTACGACACCGTCCGCCACCAGTGGCGGTACGACATCGGCGGGTACGCCTGGGACAACTCCGAACTCTCGCCGGACCTCTGGCTCTGGTACGCGTACCTGCGCTCCGGCCGCTCCGACATCTTCCGCTTCGCCGAGGCCATGACCCGGCACACCGGCGAGGTCGACGTCTACCACCTCGGCAAGTGGGCCGGCCTCGGCACCCGCCACGGCGTCCAGCACTACGCCGACAGCGCCAAACAGCAGCGCATCGCCAACACCACCTACCGGCGCTACTACTACTTCCTCACCGCCGACGAACGCGTCGGCGACCTCATGCACGCCAACGTCGACTCCGACGAGACGTTCCTCGTCCTCGACCCCATCCGCAAGATCCGCACCGAGCCCTACACCCCCGACCGCCACGCCCTCTCCATCGGCTTCGGCACCGACTGGAGCGGGCTCGTCTCAGCCTGGCTCACCGAGTGGGAACGGCGCGGACCCAAGTGGGAGAAGGCCAAGGCGCGCGTCCTGTCCACCATGGAGACCATCGCCGCCCAGCCCAACGGATTCGTCCAGGGCAGCGGGCTCTACGACCTCGACACGGGCAAGTTCGCGGTCGCGCCCGCGCCGGTCGTCGGCGTCTCGCACCTCTCCGCCGTCTTCGGACTCAACGAACTGTGCGCCGAACTCATCCACCTCGTCGACATGCCGCGCTTCAACGAGGCGTACTTCGACTACTGCCGCTACTTCAACGCCACCAAGGCCGAACAAGCGGCCCGCTACGGATCCAACTTCGGGACGCTGCTCCTCTTCCAGGGGCACTCCCGGCTCGACGCCTACGCCGCGGTGAAGACCGGCGACGAGAAACTGGCCAAGCGCGCCTGGGACAAGTTCTACAACTCCGACGGCTACAAGGAGTCGGCGCCGTGGCGGACGGAGAAGGTGACCGGACCGACCGCACTGGTCGCCGGTAGCGAGGCCACGTGGGTGTCCACCAACGACACCGCGCTCTACGGACTCGCCGCGATCGAGAACCTGGCACTGCTGGGGAACAAGATGCCGTAACACCGGTCAACACTGGTCCCATGAACTGGACGCACTACCGCTTCCACACCCTGTGGCACCTGCCCGCTCCGGTCGCCGCCGTCTACACGGCACTGGAGCGGGCCGAGGAGTACCCCCGCTGGTGGCCGCAGGTCCGCTCCGTCACCCGGACCGACGACACCAGCGGGGTCGTCCGCATCCGCGCCACCCTGCCCTACGGGCTCACCTTCACCGCGCGCGAAGTGCGGCGGGACCCGGCGGCGAGGGTGCTGGAGATCGCCATGAGCGGGGATCTCGACGGCTGGGCGCGGTGGACCCTGGAGGCCCGCGGCAGCGGCACGCTCGCCCGGTACGAGCAAGTCGTCGACGTGCACAAGCCGTTGCTGCGGGCGCTCGCCGTCCCCGGCAGACCCCTGTTCCGGGCCAACCACCGGCTGATGATGCGGGCCGGGCGGCGCGGACTGGCCGGGTATCTGGGAACGGTTTGAAGGAAAGGCGCGCGGGCCTGTATTGTTCAGTGCGTTCCCGGGCGATTAGCTCAGTGGGAGAGCGCTTCGTTCACACCGAAGAGGTCACTGGTTCGAACCCAGTATCGCCCACCGGGAAAAGGCCGGTCAGCCTTCAGCTGACCGGCCTTTCACATGCCCTCACGCCGCCGCCGGCAGACTCGGCGGACGCACCGGCCACGCCGGATCCACCGTCTCCTCCTGACCGCTGCGCGCGAACCACGCCTGCAACCCGCGCGCCTGCGCCGCGTGCCAGCCCGTCTGGAGGCCGTGCAGCTCACCGGGCGACAGCCGCTCAAGCCGCGCCGAGAAACGCCGCCCGACCGCCCGGACGACCTCCAGCGCGGCCAGCGCGTCCGACCCCGCGTCGTGCGCCTCCGCCAGCGTCACCTCGTAGTGCGCGCACAGGTCCGTCAACGTGCGACGGCCCTTGCGGTAGCGGTCCAGGTGCTTGTCCAGCACCCGCGGGTCCAGCACCCGCAACGGCGTCTGCTCCAGCCACTCGTCCAGCGACGACGCCCGGTGCCGGCGCAGCTCGCGATCCAGCAGCGTCAGGTCGAACGGCGCGTTCATCACCACCAACGGCCGCCCCACCGCCGCCTGTTCGGCCAGCAGCTCGGCTATCTCGTACATCACCGGCGCCGGCCAGCGGCCGTTGCGCTGCAAGTGCTCCTCCGTCAGCCCGTGCACCGCCGTCGCCGAACTCGGCACCGGCACGCCCGGGTTGACCAGCCAGCGGGTCACCCGAGGCCGGGTACCGGTGGCGTCCTGCACGACGAGCGCCGCCGACACGATCCGGTCGGTCTCGACGTCCACTCCTGTCGTCTCCGTGTCGAAGGCCGCGAGAGGGCCCTCGTACCAGCACGTCATAAATCCACAACCCCTCGTTCACGCACGGCCGATGACATGCCGTCTTCTGCCTGTTTGGTGATACCCGGGCTGTTTGCGCCGTACGCCGGAAGGACACAACAGGAGTGCGGGACCAGGGAATTCACCGGCCCGCATCAAGAACTCACAAAACGGGGAAGGCTGTTGGCCATGGCGATAGCGCGGCCCGAACGGGGCGGGCTGCTGCCCGAACGCACGGGCCCCCATCGCGGCACACTCGCCACCACCGCCTGCATGGAGACCCTGCAGGTCGGCTACCTGCACGCCGTCGCCGCCGCGGCCGGCTGCTCCCTCTCCCAGCCCTTCCCCGACAACGGCATCGACTGGCACGTCAGCCACGGCTCACCCGGCCACACCGTCGACGACGAGGTCACCATCAAGGTCCAGCTCAAGGCGACCTACCAGCTCCCGCCCCACCCGCCCGGCCGCACCTTCCCCTTCACCCTCGAAAACGACCACCTGCGCAAACTCGCCCGCACCCCCGTCTCGGTGCACAAGATCCTCGTCGTCATGATCGTCCCCCGCGCCCAGGACGACTGGCTGCGCGCCGGCCACGACCGCCTCGACCTGCGCCACTGCTGCTACTGGACCAACCTCGCCGGCCACCCCGTCACCGGCCGCACCCGCACCACCGTACGCATACCGACCGCACGCATCTTCGACGACCGGGCGCTGTGCGAGATCATGACGCGGGTCGGGACGGGAGGACGACCATGAGCCACTTCGGGGACCCGCACCCCACCCCCCACCCCACCGACGTCGACCCCGCCGTCCTCGCCGCCCTCCTGCGCCGGCACGGCTGGCAGCGACGCGGCGGCGCACCCGGCCGCTACGGACGCTGGACCCCGCCGGGCCCCGGCGCCACCGCCACCAGCCTCCTCGTCCCCGAGAGCCGCGCCTACCCCGACAGCGACGACCTCCTCACCGAAGCCGTCACCGCCCTCACCCGCGCCGCCACCCCCGCCGCCCGCGAGGTCCTGCTCGGCCTCGCCGTCCCCAGCGACGAGATCCGCTGGACCCGCGACACCCCCGAGGGCCCCGCTTCCTTCAACGCCGACGACGCACTGCGCGCCGCCGCCCGCCGCACCCTCCTCGCCGGCGCCCTCGCCACCCGCGCCCGCACCGGCTACCACGGCGCCCGCCACCGCCGCGCCGCCGCCGCCCTCCTCGACGACGTCCTCGTCGGCACCACCGAAGGCGGCCGGCACCTCACCGCGTTCCTCCCCGTCGCCACCGCCCGCCCCCTCGCCGTCCGCCTCCACCAAGCCCTCTACGCCGCCCGCGAGGCCGTCGACTACCAGCGCGCCACCGGCGGCATGGACGCCTTCGACGGCGCCGTCGAGGCCGGCGTCAGCCGGGAGCTGACCGAGGCCCTGATCGCCCTCGTGCGCGGGACGGAAGGGGCGCGGATCGGCGTCGCCTGGGCACCGGGCGCCGGGGTGCCCGAAGGGTGCGCCACCGCCGTCGAACCCGTCGAGTTCTCGGCCGGCGACATCCCCGTCCTGCGGGAGGCGGGCGCCCGCTACCTGCGCGAGGAACCCTCCGTGGCCGTCACCGTCACCGCCGCCGTCGTCCGGCTGCGGCGGTCGGGGCCGCGCGGGGAGGGCAGCGTGCGGCTGCGGGTGCTGGGCGGCGCCGAGGTCACCCAGGTACGGACCCGGCTCGACGAGGAGGACTACCGCATCGCCGGACAGGCCCACCTGCTGGGGCTGCCGGTACGGGTGCGCGGACGGCTGGAGAGCAGGGGCGGCTTCCGCAGGCTCGCCGGCGCCTACGGCGTCGTCCCCGTCGAGGTCGAAGAGGTCGAGCGGGACCGGCTGCTCAAGGCGCTCCAGGAGAATCTGGACTTCTTCGAGGAGGCGTGCGGAGGAGACCTCGACGGGGAGTGACGTCACCCGGGGCCGGTACGATCGGCTTTTGCGCGCGCTCCTCGTATGGCGCCGCATTTCACCTTCAGGCAGGAGAGACCGGTGTCAGACGTCCGTGTGACCATCCAACGCGATTCCGAGCGGGAAGAGCGCGTGGTGACGACGGGGACCACTGCCGCCGACCTCTTCGCCGGCGAGCGCACGATCATCGCCGCGCGCGTGGGCGGCGAGCTGAAGGACCTGACGTACGTGGTGTCCGACGGCGAGACCGTCGAAGGCGTCGAGATCTCGTCCGAGGACGGGCTGAACATCCTGCGGCACTCCACCGCCCACGTCATGGCGCAGGCCGTCCAGGAGATCTTCCCCGAGGCCAAGCTCGGCATCGGACCGCCGGTCAAGGACGGCTTCTACTACGACTTCGACGTCGAGAAGCCGTTCACGCCCGAGGATCTCAAGGCCATCGAGAAGAAGATGCAGGAGATCCAGCGCAGGGGGCAGAAGTTCGCCCGGCGCGTGGTGACCGACGAGGCCGCCCGCGAGGAGCTGGCGGACGAGCCGTACAAGCTGGAGCTGATCGGGCTCAAGGGGTCGGCGTCCTCGGACGACGGCGCGGACGTCGAGGTCGGCGCCGGTGAGCTGACGATCTACGACAACCTGGACGCCAAGACCGGCGAGCTGTGCTGGAAGGACCTCTGCCGGGGCCCGCACCTGCCGTCGACCCGGCTCATCCCGGCGTTCAAGCTGATGCGCAACGCCGCCGCGTACTGGCGGGGCAGCGAGCGCAACCCGATGCTCCAGCGCATCTACGGGACCGCCTGGCCGTCCAAGGACGAGCTGAAGGCGTACCTCGACTTCCTCGCCGAGGCCGAGAAGCGCGACCACCGCAAGCTCGGCAACGAGCTGGACCTCTTCTCCATCCCCGAGCAGATCGGCTCCGGGCTCGCCGTCTTCCACCCCAAGGGCGGCATCATCCGCCGGGTCATGGAGGACTACTCGCGGCGCCGCCACGAGGAGGAGGGCTACGAGTTCGTCTACACGCCCCACGCGACCAAGGGCCGCCTTTTCGAGCAGTCCGGACACCTCGACTGGTACGCCGACGGCATGTACCCGCCCATGCAGCTCGACGAGGGCGTGGACTACTACCTCAAGCCGATGAACTGCCCGATGCACAACCTGATCTTCGACGCGCGGGGGCGGTCTTACCGCGAGTTGCCTTTGAGGTTGTTTGAGTTCGGGACCGTGTACCGGTACGAGAAGTCCGGTGTCGTGCACGGGCTCACCCGCGCGCGGGGGTTCACGCAGGACGACGCGCACATCTACTGCACGCGCGAGCAGATGGCCGAGGAGCTGGACCGGACGCTGACGTTCGTGCTGGGGCTGCTGCGGGACTACGGGCTGGATGACTTCTACCTGGAGCTGTCGACCAAGGACGAGGAGAAGTTCGTCGGGTCGGACGAGGTCTGGGAAGAGGCCACGGAGACGCTGCGTCAGGTCGCCGAGAAGCAGGGGCTGCCGCTCGTGCCGGACCCCGGTGGCGCCGCGTTCTACGGGCCGAAGATCTCCGTCCAGGCGCGCGACGCGATCGGGCGGACCTGGCAGATGTCGACCGTGCAGCTCGACTTCAACCTGCCGGAGCGGTTCAACCTGGAGTACACGTCGGCGGACGGTACGAAGCAGCGGCCGGTGATGATCCACCGGGCGTTGTTCGGCAGCATCGAGAGGTTCTTCGCCGTGCTGCTTGAGCACTACGCGGGGGCGTTCCCGGCGTGGCTGGCGCCGGTGCAGGCCGTGGGTATCCCGATCGGGGACGCGCACATCGACTACCTGACGGAGTTCGCGGCGGAGGCGAAGCGCAAGGGGCTGCGGGTCGAGGTGGACTCGTCGTCGGACCGGATGCAGAAGAAGATCCGGAACGCGCAGCGCTCCAAGGTGCCGTTCATGATCATCGTCGGGGACGAGGACATGAACGCCGGGACGGTCTCCTTCCGCTACCGGGACGGGTCGCAGGAGAACGGCATCCCGCGCGAGGAAGCCCTCGCGAAGCTCGTCGACGTCGTGGAGCGTCGCGTCCAGGTGTGACGTACGGCGGTGAGGGCCCCCGGAGTTCGCTCCGGGGGCCTTTCCCCTGCCCCCGGCCGTACGCCATATGCTGCTCACCATGACGAGTGAGCCGGAGCAGCAGATCGGAGTGGGCGTGCCGGACGCGTTCCAGCGCCTGTGGACGCCTCATCGGATGGCCTACATCCAGGGCGAGAGCAAGCCGACCGGCCCGGGGGCCGACGACGGCTGCCCGTTCTGCTCGATCCCGGCGAAGTCCGACGAGGACGGCCTGATCGTCAAGCGGGGTGAGCTGGCGTACGTCGTGCTGAACCTGTACCCGTACACCGGCGGCCACGCGATGGCCGTGCCCTACCGGCACGTCGCCGACTACACGGACCTCACGGAGCCGGAGACGGCGGAGGTCGCCAAGCTGACCAAGCAGGCGATGACCGCGCTGCGGCGGGCCTCCGGCGCGCACGGCTTCAACCTCGGCATGAACCAGGGGACGGTCGCGGGCGCCGGCATCGCGGCCCACCTCCACCAGCACATCGTGCCCCGGTGGGGCGGGGACACGAACTTCATGCCGGTGGTGGGGCACACGCGGGTGCTGCCGCAACTGCTGGCGGACACACGGAAGATGCTGGCGGAGGCGTGGCCGGAGGAGGGCTGACGCCGGTCTCCCGGGCGGCTCACGCGTTGTAGGTGTCCGCCTTCCCGGGGCTGGGGTCCTGGACGCCGCCGCTGAGGACTCCGGCGCGGGCCGTGAACTTGTCGACGTTGACGTCGTGTTCCTTGAGGACCTTGATCGTCGCGGCGTGGACGACGCGCAGGACGGGGGCGGCGGCGCGCAGGGCGTCGTCGGCCATGAAGCGGTGTTTCCAGGGCTGGTCGGCCCAGGCGTGGCGCAGGCCGAAGGGCTCGGGGAGACCTATGGAGCCGCCGAGCCACTGCAGGAGCGGGGGGTACCAGCTGATCGTCGCGCGGGCGGCGAGGCGTACGACCTCGTCGGTGGTGACGAGCGGCAGGTTTATCTTGCGGGTCTCCCAGAAGCGGACGGTCTTGGCGACCTCCTTCGTGGGGGCCTCCGGCTTGGACAGGAACAGGCCGTTGACGGGGCCGAGGGCGTGGCCGGTGACTTCTATGCGCAGCGTCTCGTGCAGGACCGTGACGGTGATCATCATGGTGATGATGAGCTGGCCGTCCCAGGTGGTCCACTGGACGCCGAGGTAGTGCCGGTTGCCGCTGCCGAACTGCTGGTTGTTGCAGATGTCCTCGATGGCCTTGGGCTTGAACTGGTACGCCTCGACGTCGGTGCCCTCGGGGCGGGAGACGGCCTTGGCGCCCTCGCCGACGTGGGTGACGACCCAGTGCCGTACGGACGGGGCGGGGAAGCCGCCGGTCTTGAGGCTCTGGCGTTGCAGGAGGTTCAGCTGGTCGCTGATCGCGCGGGCGACGGTCCAGCTGCGGAACTCGTGGACGCCCTTGACCGGGTCGAGGGGGACGAGTTCTTCGGCGAGGTGCCAGGAGCCCCAGCGGGTGCCCATGCCGAGGATCCCCTTGGGGCCCGCGTAGAAGACGCCGTTGGACTGCTGTTCGGCGGAGAGGCGGGCCAGGGACTGGCGGAGCTGTTCGGCGGCGGCCTGGTCGGGGCTGGTGGGGACGGCCTCGGGGATCTTGGCGCCGACGCTGCCGCCGGACAGGAGGCTGCTCCAGCGCTCGCGCAGGTCCTTCGCGGTGGACTCGCACAGGCGGCGGGCGAGGAACCAGCCGGCGACGGGGGCGACGACCGCCCCGCGCGCGTACCAGCCGGCGAGGCCGCCGAAGGGCATCCGGATCAGGAAGATCACGGCGAGCACGCCGACGCCGACGAGGAGGGCGGTGGCCAGGCCCGAGGCGCGTTTGTTGGTGCTCTTGCCCGTCATCGCGCGCAGTTGGAACACCAGCAGCCACACCAGGAGGCCGGGCAGGAAGAGGACGCCGCACAGGAGCATCACGGCGGCGAGCTTACGGTCGCGGTCGCGGCGGATGTTGTTCGCGGCGAGGCAGTGCTCGACGACGACGGCGGGTTCCGCGCCGAACGACTGGATCAGGGGCTTGCGGCCGACGCCGAGCATGCGGTCGATGACAGCCTGCGAGAACGCCTCGCCGAGGTTGGGCCGAAAGATCTTCGCCCAGGGGCGGCCCTTGCTGACCGACGACTGGTGCCACTCGTTGTCGGCCTTCTTTATCTCCTCCACCGGGCTGTCCCGGTACGCGGCCGAGGCCAGCGCGAACGTCGCCGTCTGCCCTCCGTCGCCCATCAGCGGCACCTGTGGGCCGAAGATGTCACCGTACGCACTGTCAACGGTCATGTAACCGCCCCCATCGCCGCCCGGACCCGCTCCTGCGGCTTTCCCGACTTCCGTGCTCCGCACACCTGTTGATCAGGTCATCAGCGTATCCGCCTCCACTGACATCCGGACCCGTTGCGGGGGAGCGGACCGGCGGAACGGAGGGGGAGATTCAGTGAACTCGCCGCCCCTGGGCGCATGTTCGGCTCGCGGGGGCGCGTGGAGGCGCACGGGGAAGGTGAGCCGGGGGCGAGTGCCGCGCCCGCCCCCGCCTGTGCCGCTTACGCCTTCTCCTCCTGCGCCCTCACCTTCTCCGCCACATGCGCCGGCATCGCCTCGTGCCGTGCGTACACGCGGTTGAATCGGGCCGTGCCGTGGGACAGGGAGCGCAGGTCGACCGCGTACCGGCCGATCTCGATCTCGGGCACCTCGGCGCGCACCAGCGTGCGGCCGGAGCTGGCCTGCTCCGTGCCGAGGACGCGGCCCCGGCGGCCGGAGAGGTCGCTCATGACGGCGCCCACGTAGTCGTCGCCGACCAGGACGGACACCTCGGCCACCGGTTCCAGCAGGTGGATCGTGGCGTCGGCGGCGGCCTCGCGCAGGGCCAGCGCGCCGGCCGTCTGGAACGCGGCGTCGGAGGAATCGACGGAGTGGGCCTTGCCGTCGAGGAGGGTGACGCGGACGTCGACCAGGGGGTACCCGGCGGCCACCCCGCGCGCGGCCTGCGCGCGGACGCCCTTCTCGACGGACGGGATGAACTGGCGGGGTACGGCCCCGCCGACGACCTTGTCGACGAACTCGATGCCCGAGCCCCCGGGCAGCGGCTCGACCTCGATCTCGCAGATGGCGTACTGCCCGTGCCCCCCGGACTGCTTGACGTGCCGCCCGCGCCCGCCGGAGCGCCCGGCGAACGTCTCCCGCAGCGACACCTTGTGCGGCACGACGTCCACCTGCACCCCGTACCGGCTGCGCAGCCGCTCCAGCGCGACGGCCGCGTGGGCCTCGCCGAGCGTCCACAGGACGACCTGGTGGGTGTGCGGGTTGTGTTCCAGCCGCATGGTCGGGTCCTCGGCGACGAGGCGCGCGAGCCCCTGGGAGAGCTTGTCCTCGTCGGCCTTGCTGTGCGCCTCGATGGCGAGCGGCAGCAGCGGGTCCGGCATCTGCCAGGCGGCCATCAGCAGCGGATCGTCCTTCGCGGACAGCGTGTCCCCGGTCTCGGCCCGCCCGAGCTTCGCCACGCACGCGAGGTCCCCGGCGATGCAGTGGGTGAGCGCTCGCTGCTGCTTCCCGAACGGCGCCGACAGCGCGCCCACGCGCTCGTCGACGTCATGATCCTCGTGTCCCCGGTCCGCGAGCCCGTGCCCGGACACGTGGACGGTCTCGTCGGGGCGCAGGGTGCCGGAGAAGACGCGGACGAGGGAGACGCGGCCGACGTACGGGTCGGAGGACGTCTTGACGACCTCGGCGACGAGCGGCCCGTCCGGATCGCAGGGCTTCAGTACGCGCGCGTGCCCGTCGACCGTCGTCACCCGTGGCGCCTCGCGCTCCAGGGGCGTCGGGAAGCCCCGGGTGACCAGTTCGAGGAGTTCGACGGTGCCGATGCCCTGCCGGGCGCCGTCGGCGGCGGGCGCGGCGGCGAGGACGGGGAAGAACGTCCCGCGCGCGACGGCCCGCTCCAGGTCCTCGATCAGGGTCGGGACGTCGATCGGTTCGCCGTCCAGATAGCGGTCCATCAGGGTCTCGTCCTCGCTCTCCGAGATGATCCCCTCGATGAGCCGGTTGCGGGCCTCCTCGATCGCCGGGAGCTGTGCCTCGTCCGGATCGGACTCCTTGCGCTCGCCGGACGCGTAGTCGAACAGCGTGCGCGTCAGGAGGCCGGTGAGGCCGGTCACGGGCGCGTGTCCGTCCGCGCCCGCGGGCCCGTGCAGCGGCAGGTACAGCGGGAGCACCGCGTCGGGGTCGTCGCCGCCGAACGTCTCCGCGCACGTGCGGACCATCTCCGCGAAGTCCGCGCGCGCCGCCTCCAGGTGCGTGACGACGATCGCGCGCGGCATGCCGACGGCCGCGCACTCGTCCCACACCATGCGCGTCGCGCCGTCCACGCCGTCCGCCGCCGAGACGACGAAGAGGGCCGCGTCCGCAGCCCGCAGACCGGCCCTCAGCTCCCCGACGAAGTCGGCGTACCCGGGGGTGTCGAGGAGGTTGACCTTGACCCCGCCCCATTCGACGGGGACCAGCGACAGCTGTACGGAACGCTGCTGCCGGTGTTCGATCTCGTCGTAGTCGGAGACGGTCGCGCCGTCCTCGACCCGGCCCGCCCTGTTCACCGCGCCCGCGGTCAGTGCGAGCGCTTCCACCAGCGTCGTCTTGCCCGCCCCGCAGTGGCCGACCAGCACCACATTCCGTACGGACGAGGGATGGTCGGCCGCCGTGGCCCTGCCGGCGGCTCCGAGGTGTGCGTGTGCCTTGTCGCCCATGTCCTTGCCTCCCGAGCAACGGTGAGGTCCCTGGGACGCGAGCACACGCGAGATCCGCGACCAGCGGCGGCTGCGATGGCGCCCGCGGTGCTTCGAGCTTTCCACTCCCGTCACGGGGCGTCCATACGGCGGACGCGAACCCTTCGTACGCGCGCGGGTACGGCTGATTCGCGACCGCCTCGTGACCCGGGGGCGCGGGTGCCCGACCGTCGTACACGCGCGCGCGTGGCTACGATGGGCCAGCCGGTGGCCAGCAAGGGCCCCCGGCGCCTTCGACTGTCGGGAAAGCCATGCTGAACAAGTACGCGCGTGCGTTCTTCACGCGTGTCCTCACACCGTTCGCCGCGTTTCTGATCAGGCGGGGCGTCAGCCCCGACACGGTCACGCTGATCGGCACGGCGGGTGTGATCGCGGGCGCGCTGGTCTTCTTCCCCCGTGGCGAGTTCTTCTGGGGCACGATCGTCATCACCCTGTTCGTGTTCTCCGACCTGGTCGACGGGAACATGGCCCGCCAGCTCGGCCGCTCCAGCCGCTGGGGCGCCTTCCTGGACTCCACGCTCGACCGCGTCGCCGACGGCGCGATCTTCGGCGGGTTCGCCCTCTGGTACGCGGGCAACGGCGACGACAACGTCCTGTGCGCGGTGTCGATCTTCTGCCTGGCGAGCGGCCAGGTCGTGTCGTACACGAAGGCGCGGGGCGAGTCCATCGGCCTCCCGGTGGCCGTCAACGGCCTCGTGGAGCGCGCGGAGCGCCTGGTGGTCTCCCTGGTCGCCGCCGGCCTTGCCGGGCTCCACGCGTTCGGCGTGCCCGGCATCCAGTACCTGCTGCCGGTCGCCCTGTGGATCGTCGCCGTCGGCAGCCTCGTCACCCTCGTCCAGCGGGTCGTCACGGTCCGCCGCGAGTCCGCCGAGGCGGACGCCGCCGCCCAGCACGCGGGCGCCGGGGAGACGCAGGGGACCGAGGCCGCGAAGTGAGCGCCCGCGACAGGCTCACCGACGCGCTGTACGGCGCCGGCTGGGCCGGCGTCAGGAAACTCCCCGAGCCCGTCGCCGTCCGGCTGGGGCAGGCCATCGCCGACCTCGCCTGGCGCAGGCGCGGCAAGGGCGTCCTGCGGCTGGAGAGCAACTACGCGCGCGTGGTGCCAGACGCGAGCCCCGAGCGGCTTCGGGAGCTGTCGCGCGCGGGCATGCGCTCGTACCTGCGCTACTGGATGGAGTCCTTCCGTCTGCCCGCGTGGAGCGAGGAGCGCGTCAAGGGCGGCTTCGACCCCAAGGACCTCCACCACCTCACCGACGGCCTCGCCTCCGGCAAGGGCGTCGTCCTCGCGCTGCCCCACATGGCGAACTGGGACCTCGCGGGCGCCTGGGTCACCACGAAACTCGGGACCCGGTTCACCACGGTGGCCGAACGCCTCAAGCCCGAGACCCTGTACGACCGGTTCGTCGTCTACCGCGAAGGGCTCGGCATGGAGGTCCTGCCGCACAGCGGCGGCACCGCCTTCGGCACCCTCGCCCGGCGCCTGCGCGACGGCGGCCTCGTCTGCCTCGTCGCCGAACGCGACCTGTCCAAGTCCGGCGTCGAGGTGACGTTCTTCGGCGAGCGGACCCGCATCCCGGCCGGGCCCGCGCTGCTCGCCCAGCAGACCGGCGCGCTGCTGCTGCCGGTGACGCTCTGGTACGACGACACGGCCGTCATGCGAGGACAGGTACATCCCCCGATCGAGGTACCCGAGTCAGGTACGCGGGACGAGAAGACGTCTGTCATGGCACAGGCGCTGGCAGACGTCTTCGCCTCGGGTATCGCCGACCATCCGGAGGACTGGCACATGCTGCAACGGCTGTGGCTCACCGACCTGGACCCCGCGAGGGGGCCCGCGTGAGGATCGGGATCGTCTGCCCGTACTCCTGGGACGTGCCGGGCGGCGTCCAGTTCCACATCCGCGACCTCGCGGAGTACTTCATCCGCCAGGGACACGAGGTCTCCGTACTGGCCCCGGCCGACGACGACACCCCCCTCCCGCCGTACGTCGTCTCCGCCGGCCGCGCGGTGCCCGTCCCGTACAACGGCTCGGTGGCCCGCCTCAACTTCGGCTTCCTGAGCGCCGCGCGCGTACGCCGCTGGCTGCACGACGGCGCGTTCGACGTCGTCCACATCCACGAGCCGACGTCCCCGTCGCTGGGGCTGCTGACGTGCTGGGCGGCGCAGGGGCCGATGGTCGCCACGTTCCACACGTCCAACCCGCGCTCGCGCGCCATGATCGCCGCGTACTCGATCCTCCAGGCCGCGCTGGAGAAGATCAGCGCGCGGATCGCCGTCAGCGAGTACGCGCGGCGCACGCTGGTGGAACACCTCGGCGGTGACGCGGTCGTCATCCCCAACGGGGTCGACGTCGACTTCTTCGCCCGTGCCGAGCCGCGGGCCGAGTGGCAGGGGGAGACGCTGGGCTTCATCGGCCGCATCGACGAACCCCGCAAGGGGCTGCCGGTGCTGGTGAAGGCGCTCCCGCGGATCTTCGCTGAGCGGCCCGGCGCGCGCCTGCTGATCGCTGGGCGCGGTGACGAGGAGGAGGCCGTCGCCGACCTCCCCGCCGAGCTGCGATCCCGGGTCGAATTCCTCGGCATGGTCTCCGACGAGGACAAGGCACGCCTGCTGCGCAGCATCGACCTCTACATCGCGCCCAACACCGGCGGCGAGAGCTTCGGCATCATCCTCGTCGAGGCGATGTCCGCCGGCGCGCCCGTCCTCGCCTCCGACCTCGACGCGTTCGCGCAGGTGCTGGACCAGGGCGGCGCCGGGGAGCTGTTCACCAACGAGAACCCCGACGCCCTCGCCGACGCCGCGATCCGCCTCCTCGGCGACCCCGACAGACGCGCCGAACTCCGCGAACGGGGCAGCACCCACGTCCGCCGCTTCGACTGGTCCACGGTCGGCGCGGACATCCTGTCGGTCTACGAGACGGTGACCGCGGGAGCGGCGGCTGTGGCGGCGGACGAGAGAACGGGGGGCGGGCTGAGGGCACGGTTGGGGTTGGCGCGGGACTGAGGGGGCGGGGGCTTGGCCGGTGTGTGGGCGGGGGCGCGCGCCGGGTGAGTTGCGGGGCTGGCCGGCACGGGGGCGAGCCGGGTGAGGTTGCGGGGCTGGCCGGAGCGGGGGCGAAGGCCGGGTGGGGGATTGGGGGCGATCGTTGGGCGGGTTGTGAGTGCGGCCGTACAGGGCCGGGGAGGGGGCGCGGTTGTGGGCGGGCTGGCCTGGCGAGGGGGTGAGGTGCGGGCGTGACCGGTGCTGGGCTGAGCGGCGAGGAGAGGGGGCGGGACTGCGGGAACCGGAGCTGATGGCCCGGCGATGTTCTCCCGGCGCGCGACCCTGCGGCTGACCCACGTCCGCCCCCGCGCCCCCACGCCCAGCCCTCACGCCTCCGTCACCAGCTCTTGAGCCTCCGCGACCAACTACCGCGCCTCCGTGGCCAACCACCACGCCCCCGCGACCCGCCTCCGCACCGGCCCCACGCCCCCCGGCCCGCTACCCTTGCCGCCCGTGACCGCAACCCTGATCTGGACCCTCGCGATCCTCGCGGCGATCGGCCTCTACCTGAGCTGGACGGCGGGCAGACTCGACCGCCTCCACGCCCGTATCGACGCGGCCCGCGCCGCCCTCGACGCCCAGTTGCTGCGCCGGGCCTCGGTCACCCAGGAACTGGCCACCTCCGGCGTCCTGGACCCGGCGGCCTCGATCGTCCTGTACGAGGCCGCGCACGCGGCGAGGCAGGCGGAGGAAGAGCAGCGCGAGGTGGCCGAGAGCGAACTCACCCAGGCCCTGCGCGCGGTCTTCGCGGACCCCGACCAACTGGACGAGGTCAAGGACGCCCCCGGCGGCGAGGCAGCCGCCCACGAACTCACCGAAGCCGTCCGCCGAGTCCCCCTGGCCCGCCGCTTCCACAACGACGCCGTAGGCGCCGCCCGCCGCCTCCGCCAACACCGCAAGGTCCGCTGGTTCCACCTCGCCGGCCACGCCCCCTTCCCGATGGCCTTCGAAATGGACGACGAGCCCCCGGCGGTCCTGGCAGAACGGTGACGGACACACGCCACCGCATCCCCCTGGACCCCGAGGGCTCCGACACCGGCTGGGTCTGCGTGATCGTCGCGGCCCCCACCGGCGTCGTCTACGAAGCACAGGGCGGCGGCCACGCGTGCGTGCCGTACGAGCAGGAGGGCTACTTGATCCCCCTGTTCGTCTCCGACGCCGACAGCGACCTGAGGACCCTCTTCGCCCGCGCCCCGAAGGGCCGGGGAGCGCCCGGCCGGATCTGGCAGCCCGCCCTCCTGGACCGCCTGAGGACGGCTGTGTCCGACCTGTACCTCTACGCCTCGGCGAACCGCGACGACACCTGGCCCGCGCAGCTGGTCCTGGACGAGGCCAGGCTGGCGGAAGCGGACGAGGCATGGGTCCCCGTCCTCACCCCGGACGGCCCCGGCACCCTTGTGTGGGCCAACTCCGACTGACCCGAAAAGATCCACCGCGTCACTATTGGCCCTTGCTGTGGACCGGTCGGTGGGAGTTTCCTCGTGGCTGAAGAACCACCCTCTGAGAACCCCCTTTCACTTCAGTGAGGTCCCCGTGTCCAGCAGTGAGAAGCAGGCCCCCGAGATCGGCACCGCGCGCGTGAAGCGCGGGATGGCTGAGCAGCTCAAGGGCGGCGTGATCATGGACGTCGTGACGCCGGAGCAGGCGAAGATCGCGGAGGACGCGGGGGCCGTCGCCGTGATGGCGTTGGAGAGGGTGCCGGCTGACATCCGCAAGGACGGCGGTGTGGCTCGGATGTCCGATCCGGACATGATCGAGGGCATCATCGAGGCCGTGTCGATCCCGGTCATGGCGAAGTCGCGGATCGGGCACTTCGTCGAGGCCCAGGTGCTCCAGTCCCTCGGCGTCGACTACATCGACGAGTCCGAGGTCCTGACCCCGGCCGACGAGGTCAACCACAGCGACAAGTGGGCGTTCACGACCCCCTTCGTCTGCGGCGCCACCAACCTCGGCGAGGCCCTGCGCCGCATCGCCGAGGGCGCCGCGATGATCCGATCGAAGGGCGAGGCCGGCACCGGCAACGTCGTCGAGGCGGTCCGCCACCTGCGTCAGATCAAGAACGAGATAGCCCGCCTGCGCGGCTACGACAACAACGAGCTGTACGCCGCCGCGAAGGACCTGCGCGCCCCCTACGAGCTGGTCAAGGAGGTCGCCGAACTCGGCAAGCTCCCGGTCGTCCTGTTCTCCGCGGGCGGCGTCGCCACCCCCGCCGACGCCGCGCTCATGCGCCAGCTCGGCGCCGAGGGCGTCTTCGTCGGCTCCGGCATCTTCAAGTCCGGCGACCCCGCCAAGCGCGCCGCCGCCATCGTCAAGGCGACCACCTTCTACGACGACCCGAAGATCGTCGCGGACGCCTCCCGCAACCTCGGCGAGGCCATGGTCGGCATCAACTGCGACACCCTCCCCGAGACCGAGCGCTACGCCAACCGCGGCTGGTAACCACCGATGACCACTCCCGTGATCGGGGTCCTCGCGCTCCAGGGCGACGTACGGGAACACCTCGTCGCCCTGGCCGCGGCCGACGCCGTGGCCAGACCGGTCCGCCGCCCGGACGAACTCGCCGGGGTCGACGGCCTCGTCCTGCCCGGCGGCGAGTCCACGACCATCTCGAAACTCGCCGTCCTGTTCGGCCTGATGGAGCCCCTGCGCGCACGCGTACGCGCGGGGATGCCGGTCTACGGCACCTGCGCGGGCCTCATCCTCCTCGCCGACAAGATCCTCGACCCGCGCTCGGGCCAGGAGACCGTCGGCGGCATCGACATGATCGTCCGCCGTAACGCCTTCGGCCGGCAGAACGAGTCCTTCGAGGCGTCCGTCGACGTCAAGGGCGTGGCCGGCGGCCCCGTGGACGGCGTCTTCATCCGCGCCCCCTGGGTCGAGTCCGTCGGCGCCCGCGCGGAAGTCCTCGCCGGGCACGACGGCCACATCGTCGCCGTCCGCCAGGACAACGCGCTCGCCACGTCCTTCCACCCGGAGCTGACCGGCGACCACCGCGTGCACGCGCTCTTTGTCGACATGGTGCGCGTGAACGGGGTGACGGAGTCCTTGTAGGATCGCTGGCGATCGTTGTTCGGATGGGTTACGCGAAGGAGACAGGCAGATGTCCGGCCACTCTAAATGGGCTACGACGAAGCACAAGAAGGCCGTGATCGACGCCAAGCGCGGCAAGCTCTTCGCGAAGCTGATCAAGAACATCGAGGTCGCGGCGCGCATGGGCGGCGTCGACATCGAGGGCAACCCGACGCTCTACGACGCCATCCAGAAGGCGAAGAAGCAGTCGGTCCCGAACAAGAACATCGACTCCGCGGTCAAGCGCGGCGGCGGCCTCGAGGCCGGCGGCGCCGATTACGAGACGATCATGTACGAGGGTTACGGCCCCAACGGTGTCGCGGTGCTCATCGAGTGCCTGACCGACAACCGCAACCGCGCCGCCTCCGACGTCCGCGTCGCCATGACCCGCAACGGCGGCAGCATGGCCGACCCCGGTTCGGTGTCGTACCTCTTCAACCGCAAGGGCGTCATCATCGTCCCCAAGGGGGAGCTGACCGAGGACGACGTCCTCGGGGCCGTCCTCGACGCCGGTGCCGAAGAAGTCAACGACCTGGGCGAGTCCTTCGAGGTCCTCAGCGAGGCCACCGACCTGGTCGCCGTCCGCACGGCCCTCCAGGACGCCGGCATCGACTACGACTCCGCCGACTCCAACTTCGTCCCGACCATGCAGGTCGAACTCGACGAAGAGGGCGCCCGCAAGATCTTCAAGCTGATCGACGCGCTGGAGGACAGCGACGACGTGCAGAACGTCTTCGCGAATTTTGATGTGAGCGACGAGGTCATGGAGAAGGTCGACGCCTGAGCCGACCCCGGTACGTGAACGGGCCGACGGGACACACCCCGTCGGCCCGTCGTCATGTCGGCCGTTGTCAGTGGCAGCGGATAGCCTGCACAAACAGGTGAGCGAAGGGAGGGCGTGGTGAGGGTACTTGGGGTCGACCCCGGGCTCACGCGATGCGGCGTCGGCGTCGTCGAGGGCGTCGCCGGGCGGCCGTTGACCATGGTCGGGGTCGGTGTCGTCCGTACGCCCGCCGACGCCGAGCTGAGCCACCGCCTGCTCGCCGTCGAGGAGGGCATCGAGCAGTGGCTCGACGAGCACCGCCCCGAATTCGTCGCCGTGGAGCGCGTGTTCAGCCAGCACAACGTCCGTACGGTGATGGGCACGGCCCAGGCCAGCGCCGTCGCGATGCTGTGCGCGGCCCGCCGGGGCATCCCCGTCGCCCTGCACACGCCGAGCGAGGTCAAGGCCGCCGTCACCGGCAGCGGGCGCGCGGACAAGGCGCAGGTCGGCGCGATGGTGACCCGCCTGCTGAGGCTCGCCGCACCCCCCAAGCCCGCCGACGCGGCCGACGCCCTCGCCCTCGCCATCTGCCACATCTGGCGTGCCCCCGCGCAGAACCGCCTGCGACAGGCCGTCGCCCAGAACCGTCTCCAGCAGGCCGTCGCCCTGCACGCCTCGAAAGGCCGTACGACATGATCGCCTTCGTCACCGGCACGGTGGCCGCCCTCGCTCCCGACGCGGCCGTGGTCGAGGTCGGCGGCGTCGGCATGGCCGTCCAGTGCGCCCCTAACACCCTCGCGGGCCTGCGCGTCGGCCAGCAGGCCCGACTCGCGACCTCCCTGGTCGTGCGCGAGGACTCCCTCACGCTCTACGGCTTCGCGGACGACGACGAGCGCCAGGTCTTCGAACTCCTCCAGACCGCCAGCGGCGTAGGCCCGCGCCTCGCCCAGTCGATGCTGGCCGTCCACACCCCCGACGCCCTGCGCCGGGCGGTCGCCACCGCCGACGAGAAGGCCCTCGTCGCCGTCCCCGGCATCGGCAAGAAGGGCGCCCAGAAACTCCTGATCGAGCTGAAGGACCGCCTGGGCGAACCGGTGGGCTCCCCGGCGATCGGCGCCCCGGTCAGCCAGAGCTGGCGCGACCAACTCCACGCCGCCCTCCTGGGCCTGGGCTACGCGACGAGGGAGGCGGACGAGGCGGTGGCCGCGGTCACGCCGCAGGCGGAGGCGGCAGAGGGTACCCCGCAGGTAGGACAGTTGCTGAAGGCGGCGCTGCAATCTCTGAACAGGGCCAGGTAGTGGTCTTTTAGGGGCGCGGGGAACTGCGCGATCAACCACGACGAACCCGCACTCGCCACCGAACACCAACCCCCCAACCCCTGAGGCGCACCAATGAACTGGGACGAAACGACCGACGAGGACCGACTGGTCGCCGCGTCGGCGGACCGCGAGGACCAAGCCGTCGAAGCCGCCCTCCGCCCCAAGGACCTGGGCGAGTTCATCGGCCAGGAGAAGGTCAGGGAACAGCTCGACCTCGTCCTCAAGGCAGCCCGCGCCCGGGGCGCGACCGCCGACCACGTCCTCCTCTCCGGCGCACCCGGCCTCGGCAAGACCACCCTCTCGATGATCATCGCCGCCGAGATGGGCGCCCCGATCCGCATCACCAGCGGCCCGGCGATCCAGCACGCGGGCGACCTGGCCGCGATCCTCTCCTCGCTCCAGGAGGGCGAGGTCCTGTTCCTCGACGAGATCCACCGCATGTCGAGGCCGGCCGAGGAGATGCTGTACATGGCGATGGAGGACTTCCGGGTCGACGTGATCGTCGGCAAGGGCCCCGGCGCGACCGCGATCCCGCTGGAACTCCCCCCGTTCACCCTGGTCGGCGCGACGACGAGGGCCGGCCTGCTCCCGCCGCCCCTCAGGGACCGCTTCGGCTTCACCGCGCACATGGAGTTCTACGAACCGGCCGAACTCCAGCGGGTGGTGCACCGTTCGGCCAACCTCCTGGACGTCGAGATCGACGCGGCCGGCGCCGCGGAGATCGCCGGCCGCTCCCGCGGCACCCCGCGCATCGCGAACCGCCTGCTGCGCCGCGTCCGCGACTACGCGCAGGTCAAGGCGGACGGCGTGATCACGAGGGACATCGCGGGCGCGGCCCTGAAGGTGTACGAGGTGGACGGCCGGGGCCTGGACCGGCTGGACCGCGCGGTCCTGGAGGCGTTGCTGAAACTGTTCGGCGGCGGACCGGTGGGCCTGTCGACGCTGGCGGTCGCGGTGGGGGAGGAGCGGGAGACGGTGGAGGAGGTCGCCGAGCCGTTCCTGGTGCGGGAGGGCCTGCTGGCCCGCACCCCCAGGGGCCGGGTCGCGACGCCGGCGGCCTGGGTGCACCTGGGTCTGACCCCGCCCCGGCAGGCGGCGGGCGGCGGCCAGCAGGAGATGTTCGGCGCATGACAATATCCTGACCGTTCCTCACCGCCGCATCACAGCCGAGACACGGCTCGATCACCGGCGAAGGTATTGGCCGGGTAAGGAACCCAGGTGCCATGCTGAACGTTGTTCCCTGTACGCGGACTCGCTTAGACTCCGCCGATGCCGCCCTCGTCGGCGGCATCCGAAATCCCCCATCCATCAGGCCGCTCACCAACGCGGTCGTGTGAAGGAAGTTCCGACCCGTGAGTCTCGTGACCCTCCTCCCGTTCATCGTGCTCATCGGGGCCATGTTCCTGATGACCCGGTCGGCCAAGAAGAAGCAGCAGCAGGCAGCCGACATGCGGAACCAGATGCAGCCCGGCAGTGGCGTCCGCACGATCGGGGGGATGTACGCGACGGTCAAGGAGGCCAACGAGGACACGGTCCTCCTGGACGCCGGCCCGGGTGTCGAACTGCTCTTCGCGAAGAACGCCATCGGCGCGGTGCTGTCGGACGAGGAGTACAACCGCATCGTCCACGGCATCGAGGCCGACCTGAAGTCCGACTCCGACATCGTTCCGGACGACGCCTCCTCCCTCACCGAGACCGCCGAGGCCGACGAGCCTTCCGACGCTGCCGCCGCCTCCGACGACAAGCCCGTCGACCTCGGCAAGAAGGACGAGACCGAGACCGGCGAGGAGCCGAAGAAGACCGACGACGGCGAGTCCGACGCGAAGAAGTAGTCACACCCCCGGCGCGCGCGGGCCCGACCCGCGTGTCCCGGGGTGTGCGCATCTCGCGGGGGATTCCCGACACCATGTCAGTGGCAGCCGCCCCGCGCCGACCAGGGCGCGCGGCGGCCCGAGAGGGAGTACGAGAAGGTGGCAGCACCTAAAAAGGGCAGGAGCGCGAGTGCCCAGAGCAAGCCGGGGCGCTCGCTGGCCCTGATCCTGATCGCCATCGTGGGGCTCACGGCGGGCATGTTCGCCACCGGAGACACCACGCCGCGCCTCGGTATCGACCTGGCCGGCGGCACGAGCATCACGCTCGAGGCCAAGGCGGACCAGGGTTCGGCGATCAACAAGTCGAACATGGACACCGCGGTCGAGATCATGAACCGCCGTGTCAACGGCCTGGGCGTGTCCGAGGCGGAGGTGCAGACTCAGGGCGAGACGAACATCATCGTCAACATCCCCAAGGGCACCAACTCCGAGGAGGCCCGGGCCCAGGTCGGTACGACCGCCAAGCTGTACTTCCGTCCGGTCCTCGCCCAGGAGGCCACCGGCGTCGCGGCGACCAGCCCGTCCCCGTCCCCCTCGGGCTCGCCCAGCGGCAGCCCGAGCCCGTCGGCGTCCCCCTCCGGCTCGTCCGGGTCGTCCGAGTCCGCCGGCACCGGCGAGAAGGCCAGCTCCTCGGCCTCCCCCTCCGCCACGACCCAGGGCCGCGCGGTCACCGACTCCCTGCGCGCCGACGGCACCCCGTCGCCGTCCCCCTCCGCGAGCGAGCCCGCGGCCCCTGCGGCCACCCCGAGCCCCGCCCCCGCGACCGGCGGCGACGCCAAGCTCCAGGCCGAGTACGCCGCGCTCGACTGCTCCAAGCCCGAGCAGCGCGCCAAGGCCGGCGAGGGCGCCAAGCCCACCGACTCGATCGTGGCCTGCGGCGAGATCAACAAGGTCTGGTACAAGTACCTGCTCGGCCCGGCCGGCGTCGACGGCACCGAGGTGAAGAAGGCCGACGCGGTCTTCGACACCCAGACCGCCGCCGGCTGGCAGGTCACCATGAACTTCACCAGCAAGGGCGCCAAGAAGTTCGCGGACATCACCGGCAAGCTCGCGCAGAACCAGCAGCCGCAGAACGAGTTCGGCATCGTCCTCGACGGCCAGGTCGTCTCCAGCCCGTACGTCCAGTCCGCCATCACCGGCGGCCAGGCCCAGATCTCCGGGTCCTTCACGGCGGACGAGGCACAGGGCCTCGCCAACATGCTGTCGTACGGCGCGCTCCCGCTCTCCTTCAAGGAGCAGAGCGTGACGACCGTGACCGCCGCGCTCGGCGGTGAGCAGCTGCACGCCGGTCTGCTCGCCGGCGCGATCGGCCTCGCGCTCGTCGTGATCTACCTGATCGCCTTCTACCGGGGCCTCTCCCTCATCGCGATCGCCTCGCTGCTGGTCTCGGCGGCGCTGACGTACCTGCTGATGTCGCTGCTCGGCCCGGCCATCGGCTTCGCGCTGAACCTGCCGGCCGTCTGCGGCGCGATCGTCGCCATCGGTATCACCGCCGACTCGTTCATCGTGTACTTCGAACGCATCCGGGACGAGGTCCGTGAGGGCCGCTCGCTGCGTCCCGCCGTCGAGCGGGCCTGGCCGCGCGCCCGGCGCACCATCCTGGTCTCCGACTTCGTGTCGTTCCTCGCCGCCGCGGTGCTGTTCGTCGTCACCGTCGGCAAGGTCCAGGGCTTCGCGTTCACGCTGGGCCTGACCACCGTCCTCGACGTCGTCGTGGTGTTCTTCTTCACCAAGCCGCTGATGACGCTGGTCGCGCGCACCAAGTTCTACGGCGGCGGCCACAAGTGGTCCGGCCTCGACCCGAAGGGGCTCGGTGCGAAGGCGCCGCTGCGCCGCACCCGCCGTCCCGCCGGCCCGCTCGCCGGCCCCGTCGACCCGAAGGAGGCGTGAGATGTCGAAACTCGGGAACATCGGCGCCCGGCTGCACCGAGGCGAGATCTCCTACGACTTCATCGGCCACCGCAAGCTCTGGTACGGCATCTCGATCCTGATCACCATCACGGCGATCGTCGGCCTCGCGGTGCGCGGGCTGAACATGGGCATCGACTTCCAGGGCGGCGCCGTCTTCACCACCCCGAAGACGAGCGTGTCCGTCTCCCAGGCGGAGGACTACGCCAAGGAGGCGTCCGGCCACGAGGCGGTCGTGCAGAAGCTCGGCAACGGCTCGCTGCGCATCCAGATCGCCGGCATGGACACCAAGCAGTCCGACCAGATCAAGAACAAGCTGGCCGAGGACTTCAAGGTCGACACCGAGAAGATCGCCGCGGACCTGGTCGGCCCGAGCTGGGGTGACCAGATCGCCAACAAGGCGTGGCAGGGCCTCGCGATCTTCATGGTGCTCGTCGTGATCTACCTGGCGATCGCCTTCGAGTGGCGGATGGCCATCGCGGCGCTCGTCGCGCTGATCCACGACATCACCATCACCGTCGGTGTGTACGCGCTCGTCGGGTTCGAGGTCACGCCCGGTACGGTCATCGGTCTGCTGACGATCCTCGGGTACTCGCTGTACGACACGGTCGTCGTCTTCGACTCGCTCAAGGAGCAGACGAAGGACATCACCAAGCAGACCAGGTCGACGTACAGCGACATCGCGAACCACTCCATCAACGGCACGCTGGTCCGCTCGGTCAACACGACCGTCGTGGCGCTGCTGCCGGTCGCCGGTCTGCTGTTCATCGGCGGCGGCTTCCTCGGGGCGGGCACGCTCAACGACATCTCCCTGTCGCTGTTCGTCGGCCTCGCGGCCGGCGCGTACTCGTCGATCTTCATCGCGACGCCGCTCGTCGCCGACCTCAAGGAGCGCGAGCCGCAGATCAAGGCACTGCGCAAGCGGGTCCTCGCGAAGCGGGCACAGGCGGGCACGGAGACCGAGCCGAGGCCCGAGCCGCTGGACGAGCCCGAGGACGACGACGCCGCCCACGCGGTCGTCGGTCCGCGCAGCCAGCCCGCCGCCCGTAACCGGGGCCGCGGCCGACCCTCGGGGAAGCGCCGGTGACCGACATCAAGGAACTGCTGCTCAGCCGGATCCGTGACGTCGCGGACTACCCCGAGCCCGGGGTGATGTTCAAGGACATCACGCCGCTGCTCGCGGACCCGGCGGCGTTCACCGCGCTCACCGACGCGTTCGCCGAGATCGCCGAGCGGACCGGGGCCACGAAGGTCGTCGGCCTCGAAGCGCGCGGCTTCATCCTCGGCGCCCCCGTCGCCGTCCGTGCGGGCCTCGGCTTCATCCCCGTCCGCAAGGCCGGCAAGCTTCCCGGCGCCACCCTCTCCCAGTCCTACGACCTGGAGTACGGCTCGGCGGAGATCGAGATCCACGCGGAAGACCTCTCGGCCGACGACCGCGTCCTCATCGTCGACGACGTCCTCGCGACCGGCGGCACGGCGGAGGCGGCGATCCAGCTGATCCACCGCGCCGGAGCGGAGGTCTCCGGCGTCGCGATCCTCATGGAACTGACCTTCCTGAGCGGCCGCCCCCGCCTGGACTCCGCCCTCCGCGGCGCCCCGGTGGAATCCCTGCTGACGATCTGACCACACCCCCGAAAGGCGGGCCCCGGACCCTTCCGGCGCCCGCCTTTCGGCATGCCGGGCGCCATCGAGAAGCGACGGAACACGGAGGCCGGTGAGGCCGAGGGGCGGCGAAGCAGGGGGCCGACGAGGCAGCGGGGTCGCCTGGGCACGTACGCCGGTGAACTGAGCGGCGTGCCGGTGGACCGGGCAGCACACCGAGCACCGTCTGCCGCGACCAGCTCGCGGGCCGGCCCCGCCGCCTTGCCCGCCCGCCGGTTCCTTCTCGTCCCGGCGGCGTCTCACCACCGTCCCGCCGGTCGGCACCCCGCCCGGTCGACGCGTCGTCCCCACCCGCCGTTCCTCGTCCGTACCCCCGGAGGGAATCTCCCCGTCCACCCCCGGTGTTTCGGGGGTGGACGGGGTTCGGTGGCGGCTGGAGGGGATGCGGGGGCGTGGGATCGCTACGATGGGGGCTCCGGAGCCTGACCGGGGACCCGGATCGCGCACGAGGAGTCCTCTTGCCAGACGAGGCCCAGCACCTGACCGCCGCCAAGCCCGAGAGCGAATCGGCGCAGGCGGCGCGCCCCGCGTCGCGTGGACACGGGGTCGGCGGACCGGTGGAGCACGACCGCACCGCTCCCGCCGACCGCCAGCCCGAAGAGCCGCGCCCCAAGCCGGCCCCGCCCGAGCGCCCGGCGTCCACACCCTCCTCGCCGACGCCCGCGTCCGGTGCCTCCGCGCCCGAGCGCCCGGCGTCCGCGCCCTCCTCGCCGGCGTCCACGTCCGGTGCCTCCGTGGCCCGCTCCGTGACCCCCGCCGGCGCCTCCGCCTCGCGTCCCGCGCCCGCGCCCCAGCCCGCCCGTACCGGTTCCTCGAACCGGGTCCGCGCGCGGCTGGCCAGGCTCGGTGTTCAGCGGGCGAACCCGTACAACCCGGTCCTTGAGCCGCTGCTGCGGATCGTGCGGAGCAACGACCCGAAGATCGAGACGGCGACGCTGCGCCAGATCGAGCGGGCGTACCAGGTGGCCGAGCGCTGGCACCGGGGCCAGAAGCGCAAGAGCGGCGACCCGTACATCACGCACCCCCTCGCCGTCACGACGATCCTCGCCGAACTCGGCATGGATCCGGCCACGCTGATGGCGGGCCTGCTGCACGACACCGTCGAGGACACCGAGTACGGCCTCGACGACCTGCGCCGCGACTTCGGCGACGTCGTGGCGCTGCTGGTCGACGGCGTGACCAAGCTGGACAAGGTCAAGTTCGGCGAGGCGGCGCAGGCCGAGACCGTGCGCAAGATGGTCGTCGCGATGGCCAAGGACCCCCGCGTCCTGGTCATCAAGCTCGCCGACCGCCTGCACAACATGCGCACGATGCGCTATCTCAAGCGCGAGAAGCAGGAGAAGAAGGCGCGCGAGACGCTGGAGATCTACGCGCCGCTCGCCCATCGCCTGGGCATGAACACCATCAAGTGGGAACTGGAGGATCTGGCGTTCGCGATCCTCTACCCCAAGATGTACGACGAGATCGTCCGCCTGGTCGCCGAGCGCGCGCCGAAGCGTGACGAGTACCTGGCCATAGTGACCGACGAGGTCCAGTCCGACCTGCGCGCCGCCCGCATCAAGGCGACGGTCACCGGCCGCCCCAAGCACTACTACTCCGTCTACCAGAAGATGATCGTCCGAGGCCGCGACTTCGCGGAGATCTACGACCTGGTGGGCATCCGCGTCCTCGTGGACACCGTCCGCGACTGCTACGCCGCCCTCGGCACCGTCCACGCGCGATGGAACCCGGTCCCCGGCCGGTTCAAGGACTACATCGCGATGCCCAAGTTCAACATGTACCAGTCGCTGCACACGACGGTCATCGGCCCCAACGGCAAGCCGGTCGAACTCCAGATCCGCACGTTCGACATGCACCGCCGCGCCGAGTACGGCATCGCCGCGCACTGGAAGTACAAGCAGGAGGCGGTGGCGGGCGCCTCCAAGGTCCGCACGGACGTCCCCAAGGCCGGCAAGGGCAAGGACGACCACCTCAACGACATGGCGTGGCTGCGCCAGCTCCTCGACTGGCAGAAGGAGACCGAGGACCCCAGCGAGTTCCTGGAGTCCCTGCGCTTCGACCTGTCCCGCAACGAGGTCTTCGTCTTCACCCCCAAGGGCGACGTCATAGCGCTCCCGGCCGGCGCGACCCCCGTCGACTTCTCCTACGCCGTGCACACCGAGGTCGGCCACCGCACGATAGGGGCCCGCGTCAACGGCCGGCTCGTCCCGCTGGAGTCGACCCTCGACAACGGCGACCTCGTCGAGGTCTTCACCTCCAAGGCGGCCGGCGCCGGCCCCTCCCGGGACTGGCTGAACTTCGTCAAGTCGCCCCGCGCCCGCAACAAGATCCGCGCCTGGTTCTCCAAGGAGCGCCGCGACGAGGCGATCGAGCAGGGCAAGGACGCCATCGCCCGCGCGATGCGCAAGCAGAACCTGCCGATCCAGCGCATCCTCACCGGCGACTCCCTGGTCACCCTGGCGCACGAGATGCGCTACCCCGACATCTCCTCCCTGTACGCGGCGATCGGCGAGGGCCATGTCGCGGCGCAGGGCGTCGTCCAGAAGCTCGTCCAGGCGCTCGGCGGCGAGGAGGCGGCCACCGAGGAGATCGACGAGGCCGTACCGCCGTCCCGGACGCGCGGGCGCAAGCGGCGCAGCAACAACGACCCCGGTGTGGTCGTCAAGGGCGTCGACGACGTGTGGGTCAAGCTGGCCCGCTGCTGCACGCCCGTGCCCGGCGATCCGATCATCGGGTTCGTCACCCGGGGTAGTGGCGTATCGGTTCACCGCAGCGACTGCGTCAACGTGGAGTCACTGTCCCGCGAGCCCGAGCGCATCCTGGACGTCGAGTGGGCGCCCACCCAGTCCTCGGTGTTCCTGGTCGCGATCCAGGTCGAGGCGCTGGACCGCTCCCGGCTGCTGTCGGACGTCACCCGCGTCCTGTCCGACCAGCACGTCAACATCCTCTCGGCGGCCGTCCAGACCTCCCGCGACCGCGTCGCCACCTCCCGCTTCACCTTCGAGATGGGCGACCCGAAACACCTCGGGCACGTCCTGAAGGCGGTGCGGGGCGTGGAGGGCGTGTACGACGTGTACCGGGTGACGTCGGCGCGACGGCCGTAGACGTCAGACGACAACGAGAAGGGGCCGGGCTGAATGCCCGGCCCCTTCTCACATACAGCTGACTCAGCCGCCGAACTCCTGCAGCCCCTTCAGCGCCTGGTCCAGCAGCGCCTGACGCCCCTCCAGCTCACGCTCCAGCTTGTCCGCGCGGGAGTTGTTGCCCTGCGCGCGAGCCGTCTCGATCTGGCCCTTCAGCTTGTCGACGGCGGCCTGGAGCTGACCCGTCAGACCGGCCGCGCGGGCACGCGCCTCGGGGTTGGTGCGCCGCCACTCGGTCTCCTCGGCGTCCTGGAGGGCCCGCTCGACCGCGTGCATCCGGCCCTCGACCTTCGGCCGGGCGTCACGCGGGACGTGCCCGATGGCCTCCCAGCGCTCGTTGATCGAGCGGAAGGCCGCGCGCGCCGACTTCAGATCGCCGATCGGCAGCAGCTTCTCGGCCTCCCCGGCCAGCTCCTCCTTCAGCTTCAGGTTCTCCGTCTGCTCCGCGTCCCGCTCGGCGAAGACCCCGCTGCGGGCCGCGAAGAACACGTCCTGCGCGCCCCGGAAGCGGTTCCACAGGTCGTCCTCGTGCTCGCGCTGGGCGCGGCCCGCGGCCTTCCAGTCCGCCATCAGCTCGCGGTAACGGGCCGCCGTCGGACCCCAGTCCTGGGACGACGACAGCGACTCGGCCTCCGCGACCAGCCGCTCCTTGATCCGGCGGGCGTCCTCGCGCTGCGCGTCGAGCTGCGCGAAGTGCGCCTTGCGCCGCTTGGAGAACGCCGAGCGGGCGTGCGAGAAGCGGTGCCACAGCTCGTCGTCCGACTTGCGGTCCAGGCGCGGCAGGCCCTTCCAGGTGTCCACCAGGGCCCGCAGCCGTTCGCCGGCCGCCCGCCACTGGTCGGACTGGGCCAGCTGCTCGGCCTCCGCGACCAGCTCCTCCTTGGCCTTGCGGGCCTCCTCGGACTGCTTGGCCCGCTGCTGCTTGCGCTCCTCGCGCCGGGACTCGACCGTCGCCACCAGCGCGTCCAGCCGCTCCTTCAGCGACGCCAGGTCACCGACCGCGTGGTGCGCGTCGACCTGCTCGCGGAGGTGGTCGATCGCCACCTGCGCGTCCTTGGCGGACAGGTCGGTCGTGCGCACGCGCTTCTCCAGGAGGCCGATCTCGACCACCAGGCCCTCGTACTTGCGCTCGAAGTAGGCCAGCGCCTCCTCGGGAGAGCCGGCCTGCCAGGAACCGACGACCTGCTCGCCGTCGGCCGTACGCACGTACACGGTCCCCGTCTCGTCGACGCGGCCCCACGGGTCGCTGCTCACAGCGCCTCCTCCACATGATGCCTGCGCGAGGTTTTCGCACCCCCGGGCATCGTCCACAGTTTCGTCTTGGCCAACATAGGCGAACGGCGGCGTGCCTGTCCGCATCCAGCGCGACCGAAATTACGCCGCCCGCCGCCGGGGATTCGTCAGGACTTCGCGACCGTCGCCTTGTCGATCACGACCGTCGCGTTCGGGGCGGTGTTGCCGGTCGTCGGGTCGGCGGGCTGCGCGCCCGCGTCCGCGATCTTCTTGAGGACCTTCATGCCCTCGGCCGACACCGTGCCGAACGGGGTGTACTGGGGCGGCAGTTGGCTGTCCTGGTAGACCAGGAAGAACTGGCTGCCGCCGGTGTGCGGCTGGCCGGTGTTGGCCATCGCGACCGTGCCCGCTGGGTAGATGTTGTTCTTGAGGGAGGCGTCCTTCAGGTTCTCGTCCGGGATCGTGTAGCCGGGACCGCCGGTGCCCTTGCCGGTCGGGTCGCCGCACTGCAGGACGTAGATGCCCTCGGTGGTGAGCCGGTGGCACTTCGAGTGGTCGAAGTAGCCCTTGCCGGCCAGGAAGTCGAACGAGTTGACCGTCTGCGGGGCGGCCGACGCCTTCAGCGCGATGCCGATCTCGCCGCACGTCGTGTCCAGCGTCATCGTGTACTTCGCCGACTTGTCGATCGCGAGCTTCGGCGCGGTCTTCCACGTCTCGGTCTTCACCGCGCCCGCGGCCGGCTTCGCGCACGGGTCGGGACCCTTGCTCGGCCCGGCCGACGGGGACGCCGCGACGTCGTCCGACTTCTTCTTGCCGTCGTCCTTGAAGGCGCCCGTCGCGTACAGCGTCACCCCGCCGACGACGGCCACCGCGAGCACCGACGCGATCACCGAGTTGCGCACACGGGCCTTGCGCCGGGCGGCGGTGCGCCGTTGCTGCTGCCGCAAGAACTTCTCCCGCGCGAGCTGCCGCTTCCGCTGTTCCTGGGTGACCACCGGTCTTCTCCTCGTGCGTCTCGTGCGTCGGTTCGCTCCTGTGTGTGCCCCGTACCGTATATGGGTTCGCTGAGGAAACGGCAGCGCCGGTAGGCTCTGACGTGGGTCGCGCTGTGCGCAAGCCCCCCGTATCGAGACAAACGAAGGACGATCGTGCTCATTGCCGGGTTCCCCGCCGGGGCCTGGGGGACGAACTGTTATCTCGTCGCCCCGGCCGCCGGTGAGGAGTGCGTGATCATCGACCCGGGCCACGAGGCGGCCCCCGGAGTCGAGGAAGCGCTCGCGAAACATCGGCTCAAGCCCGTCGCCGTCGTCCTCACCCACGGCCACCTCGACCACGTGGCCTCGGTCGTCCCGGTGTGCGGCGCGCACGACGTGCCCGCCTGGATCCACCCCGAGGACCGCTACATGATGAGCGACCCCGAGAAGGCCCTCGGCCGGTCCATCGGGATGCCACTGCTCGGCGAACTCACCATCGGGGAGCCGGACGACGTCCGCGAACTCACCGACGGCGCCCGCCTCGAACTGGCCGGTCTGGAACTCACCGTCGCGCACGCGCCGGGCCATACGCGGGGGTCGGTGACGTTCCGGCTGCCCGAGTCCGCCGACATCCCGTCGGTGTTCTTCTCCGGGGACCTGCTCTTCGCCGGCTCCATCGGCCGCACCGACCTGCCGGGCGGCTCCATGGACGACATGCTCGCCTCCCTGGCCCGTGTCTGCCTGCCGCTCGACGATTCCACCGTGGTCCTCTCCGGACACGGCCCCCAGACCACCATCGGCCGCGAACGCGCCACCAACGCCTATCTGCGACAGGTGGCCGACGGCCGGGGAGCGTCCGACGCTCCCCGCCGAGGAATATGACGAGAGATCTTCCGTGAGCACCTTCCAGGCCCCCAAGGGCACCTACGACCTCCTGCCGCCCGAATCCGCCGCATTCCTGGCGGTCCGTGACGCGCTCGCCGCACCCCTGCGCACCTCCGGCTACGGCTACATCGAGACGCCCGGCTTCGAGAACGTCGAACTCTTCGCGCGCGGCGTCGGCGAGTCCACCGACATCGTCACCAAGGAGATGTACGCCTTCGAGACCAAGGGCGGCGACCGGATCGCCCTGCGCCCCGAAGGCACCGCCGGCACCCTGCGCGCCACGCTGGAGGCGAACCTGCACCGGCAGGGCAACCTCCCCGTCAAGCTCTGGTACTCCGGCTCCTACTACCGCTACGAAGCCCCCCAGAAGGGCCGCTACCGCCACTTCTCCCAGATCGGCGCCGAGGCCATCGGCACCGAGGACCCCGCCCTCGACGCCGAGCTGATCCTCCTCGCCGACCGGGCGTACCGCTCACTCGGCCTGCGCGGCTTCCGCATCCTCCTCAACAGCCTCGGCGACCAGGAGTGCCGCCCCCTCTACCGCGAGGCCCTGCAGACCTTCCTGCGCGGCCTCGACCTCGACGAGGAGACCCTGCGCCGCGCCGAGATCAACCCCCTGCGCGTCCTCGACGACAAGCGCGCCGACGTCCGCAGGCAGCTCACCGGCGCCCCCCTGCTCCAGGACTACCTCTGCGCCGCCTGCAAGACGTACCACGAGGAGGTCCGCGCCCTCCTGACCGCCGAGGACGTCGCCTTCGAGGACGACCCCAAGCTGGTCCGCGGCCTCGACTACTACACCCGCACGACCTTCGAGTTCGTCCACGACGGCCTCGGCGCCCAGTCCGCCGTCGGCGGCGGCGGACGCTACGACGGCCTCTCCGAGATGATCGGCGGCCCATCCCTCCCGTCCGTCGGCTGGGCCCTCGGCGTCGACCGCACGGTCCTCGCCCTGGAGGCGGAGGGCATCACCCTCGACCTCCCGCCGGCCACCTCCGTCTTCGCCGTCCCCCTCGGCGACGAGGCCCGCCGCGTCCTGTTCACCAAGGTCAACGAGTTGCGCCGGGCCGGCGTCGCCGCCGACTTCTCCTACGGCGGCAAGGGACTCAAGGGCGCCATGAAGAACGCCCACCGCTCGGGCGCCCGCTACGCGCTCGTCGCCGGCGAGCGGGACCTCGTCGAGGGCGTCGTCCAGCTCAAGGACATGGAGTCGGGCGAGCAGACGGCCGTCGCGCTCGACCGGATCACGGCGGAAGTGACGTCCCGGCTGTAGTTCACACCGTCTTCTCAACCGTCAACGCGACGAGGCGGAAATCCTCCGCGCGGGCGATTCCCGACCGCGTTCTCCCGGGCCGGAAGCCTGTCCTGAACAGGCTTCCGGCCGCCCGTCCTTATGTCCATCGAACGGTGGGCGCAAGCCCGGGTGCGGCACAATGAGCGCTGCCAGAAGCAGGCCCCTCTCGATTTGACGGATCGGCGTGATGAGCAAGACGACAGTCAAAGAGGTCTCCATGGACCGCGACCCGGAGCACGCCACCGCCGACGTGCCCGGCGCGGCGGGCGGCAGCCGGGCGTTCGCGCTGATGCTGGTGATCACCGGCGCGGCGGGGCTGCTCGCCGCCTGGGTGATCACGATCGACAAGTTCAAGCTGCTCGAAGCCAAGGTCGAGGGCAAGACCTTCGTCCCCGGCTGCAGCCTCAACCCGGTCGTCTCCTGCGGCAGCGTCATGGAGTCCAAGCAGGCCGCCGTCTTCGGGTTCCCCAACCCCATGCTCGGCCTCGTCTGCTACGGCATCGTCATCGCCGTCGGCATGACCCTGCTGGGCCGCGCCCGCTTCCCCCGCTGGTACTGGCTCACCTTCAACTTCGGCACGCTGTTCGGGGTCGGGTTCTGCACGTGGCTCCAGTTCCAGTCCCTGTACCGGATCAACGCGCTGTGCCTGTGGTGCTCGCTGGCCTGGGTCGCGACGATCATCATGTTCTGGTACGTGACCTCGTTCAACGTCCGGCACGGCTTCCTGCCCGCGCCGGGCTGGCTGAAGAGCTTCTTCGGCGAGTTCACGTGGGTGCTGCCGGCCGTGCACATCGGGATCATCGGCATGCTGATCCTGACGCGCTGGTGGGACTTCTGGACGAGCTGACACCCTGAGGGGATTGTCAGTGGCGTCGCTTAGGGTTTCCGTGTGGAGCCCGACCTGTTCACCGCAGCCGCCGAAGACCGCCAGGAGAAGGACCCGACCAAAAGCCCCCTGGCGGTCCGGATGCGCCCGCGCACGCTCGACGAGGTCGCGGGCCAGCAGCATCTCCTGAAACCCGGCTCGCCCCTGCGCCGCCTGGTCGGCGAGGGCGCGGGCGGGCCCGCCGGAGCCTCCTCGGTGATCCTCTGGGGCCCGCCGGGCACGGGCAAGACCACCCTCGCGTACGTCGTCTCCAAGGCCACCAACAAGCGGTTCGTGGAGCTGTCCGCGATCACCGCGGGCGTCAAGGAGGTCCGCGCGGTCATCGACGGCGCGCGCCGGGCCAGCGGCGGCTACGGCAAGGAGACCGTCCTCTTCCTCGACGAGATCCACCGCTTCAGCAAGGCCCAGCAGGACTCCCTCCTCCCGGCCGTCGAGAACCGCTGGGTCACCCTCATCGCCGCGACCACCGAGAACCCCTACTTCTCGGTCATCTCCCCCCTCCTGTCCCGCTCCCTCCTCCTCACCCTCGAACCCCTCACGGACGACGACCTGCGCGGCCTGCTCCGCAGGGCCGTCACCGACGACCGCGGCCTCAAGAACGCCGTCACCCTCCCCGAGGACACCGAGGACCACCTCCTGCGCATCGCCGGCGGCGACGCCCGCCGCGCCCTCACCGCCCTCGAAGCCGCCGCCGGCGCCGCCCTCGACCAGGGCGAGACCGAGATCACCCTCGCCACCCTGGAACAGACCGTCGACCGCGCGGCCGTCAAGTACGACCGCGACGGCGACCAGCACTACGACGTCGCCAGCGCCCTCATCAAGTCCATCCGGGGCTCCGACGTCGACGCCGCCCTGCACTACCTCGCCCGCATGATCGAGGCCGGCGAGGACCCCCGCTTCATCGCCCGCCGTCTGATGATCTCCGCCAGCGAGGACATCGGCCTCGCGGACCCGGGCGCCCTGCCCATAGCCGTCGCCGCCGCGCAGGCCGTCGCCATGATCGGCTTCCCCGAGGCCGCCCTCACCCTCAGCCACGCCACCATCGCCCTCGCGCTCGCCCCCAAGTCCAACGCGGCGACGACCGCGATCGGCGCCGCCCTGGAGGACGTCCGCAAGGGCCTGGCCGGACCGGTGCCGACGCATCTGCGCGACGGGCACTACAAGGGCGCCGCCAAGCTGGGGCACGCGCAGGGGTACGTCTACCCGCACGACCTCCCCGAGGGCATCGCCGAGCAGCAGTACGCCCCGGACCAGATCAAGGACCGCGAGTACTACACCCCGACGAGACACGGCGCGGAGGCGCGGTACGCGGACGCCGTCGAGTGGACCAGGAAGCACCTCGGTCGCAAGCGGTCCTGAGCGCCCTGTAGACTCGCCCGAAGTGCCGTGTCCCGCGCTGTCAGAGCGGGACGACCGGCCGGAACCCCCGCGAGGGGGATCCAGGAGCGTCGCGCACCGTCGAACGGTGTCGCGGGCAGCCCACCACCATCCGCCCCAGGGCGGGAACCGGTCGGTGGGCCACTCGCGTGCTGCACGTATGTGCCCAGATCAGGGGAGCGGCTGCCCGAACCGCCTCGGCGGAGAGGGTTTCCCCGGCTGCGGATTGCGACCTCCCGTTGCTGCTGACAAGCCGAAGAAACATTACGGAGAGAACGAAGTGGCGAACCAGTCCCGCCCCAAGGTCAAGAAGTCGCGTGCCCTCGGCATCGCGCTGACGCCGAAGGCCGTCAAGTACTTCGAGGCCCGCCCCTACCCGCCGGGCGAGCACGGCCGTGGCCGCAAGCAGAACTCGGACTACAAGGTCCGTCTGCTCGAGAAGCAGCGGCTGCGCGCGCAGTACGACATCTCCGAGCGTCAGCTCGTCCGCGCCTACGAGCGCGCCTCCAAGGTCCAGGGCAAGACCGGTGAGGCCCTGATCGTGGAGCTGGAGCGCCGTCTCGACGCCCTGGTCCTGCGTTCGGGCATCGCCCGCACGATCTACCAGGCCCGCCAGATGGTCGTCCACGGCCACATCGAGGTCAACGGTCAGAAGACCGACAAGCCCTCGTTCCGTGTCCGTCCCGACGACGTCGTCCAGGTGCGCGAGCGCTCCAAGGAGAAGACGCTCTTCACGATCGCCCGTGAGGGTGGCTTCGCCGCGGACGGCGAGACCCCGCGCTACCTCCAGGTGAACCTCAAGGCCCTGGCGTTCCGCCTGGACCGCGAGCCGAACCGCAAGGAAGTTCCGGTCATCTGCGACGAGCAGCTGGTCGTCGAGTACTACGCCCGCTGATTTTTCGGCGGTTGTAGTACCACTCGGAGCCCGCTGTCCCCTTGGGGGCGGCGGGCTTTCGCGTGCCCGTAATGCGGTACAGAGCGCTGCGCTGGGCGCGATAGGCTCCCGGGAGGCAAGTTTTACGCGTCAGGGAGTGGGTGCGGCGGTGTCCGGAGGAGAGGTAGCCGGGATCATCGTGGCCGTCTTCTGGGCGATCCTGGTCTCCTTCCTCGCCGTCGCGCTGGTGAGGCTGGCCCAGACGCTCAGGGCGACCACGAAGCTCGTGGCGGACGTGACCGACCAGGCCGTCCCGCTGCTCGCGGACGCCTCAACGGCCGTGCGTTCCGCGCAGACGCAGATCGAGCGGGTCGACGCGATCGCGTCGGACGTCCAGGAGGTCACCTCCAACGCCTCCGCGCTGTCGACGACGGTCGCCTCGACGTTCGGCGGCCCCCTGGTGAAGGTGGCCGCGTTCGGGTACGGCGTACGCCGCGCGCTCGGCGGCCGTAAAGAGGACGACCCCCGCCGTACCGTGATCGTGGGCCGGACGGTCTCCCGGCGGGAGAAGCGCGCCCGTGGGAAGAGGGACTGAGAGCAGCGATGTTCCGCCGTACGTTCTGGTTCACGACTGGCGTCGCAGCCGGTGTCTGGGCCACCACCAAGGTCAACCGCAAGCTGAGGCAGCTCACCCCCGAGAGCCTGGCCGCCACCGCGGCGAACAAGGCGATCGAGACGGGCGCCCGCCTCAAGGACCGCGCGATCGACTTCGCGCACGACGTCCGCGAGGGCATGGCCCAGCGGGAGGCCGAGCTGGAGGACGCGCTCGGCATCGAGTCGGCACCCGGACTTCCCGCACCCCGGCGCATCGTCGCCATCGAGAACAAGACCCACCCCCACACGACGTATACGTACAACCGGAATGAGGACCACTGATGGAGTCGGCTGAAATCCGCCGCCGCTGGCTGAGCTTCTACGAGGAGCGCGGGCACACCGTCGTGCCTTCGGCGTCGCTCATCGCGGACGACCCGACTCTGCTCCTCGTTCCGGCCGGCATGGTCCCCTTCAAGCCGTACTTCCTCGGTGAGGTCAAGCCGCCGTGGGCGCGCGCCACCAGCGTGCAGAAGTGCGTGCGCACCCCCGACATCGAAGAGGTCGGCAAGACCACCCGCCACGGCACGTTCTTCCAGATGTGCGGCAACTTCTCCTTCGGCGACTACTTCAAGGAAGGCGCCATCAAGTACGCCTGGGAGCTGCTGACCAGCCCCCAGGACAAGGGCGGTTACGGCCTCGACCCCGAGCGTCTGTGGATCACCGTCTACCTGGAGGACGACGAGGCCGAGCGCATCTGGCACGAGGTCGTCGGCGTGCCGAAGGAGCGCATCCAGCGCCTGGGCATGAAGGACAACTACTGGTCGATGGGCGTCCCCGGACCCTGCGGCCCGTGTTCCGAGATCAACTACGACCGCGGCCCGGAGTTCGGCGTCGAGGGCGGCCCGGCCGTCAACGACGAGCGGTACGTCGAGATCTGGAACCTCGTCTTCATGCAGTACGAGCGCGGCCAGGGCATCGGCAAGGACAACTTCGAGATCCTGGGCGAACTCCCCAGCAAGAACATCGACACCGGCCTCGGCCTGGAACGCCTCGCCATGATTCTGCAGGGCGTGCAGAACATGTACGAGATCGACACCTCCATGGCCGTCATCAAGAAGGCGACCGAGCTGACCGGCGTGGCCTACGGCGACGCCCACGACTCGGACGTCTCCCTGCGCGTGGTCACCGACCACATGCGGACGTCCGTGATGCTGATCGGCGACGGCGTGACCCCCGGCAACGAGGGGCGCGGCTACGTCCTGCGCCGGATCATGCGCCGCGCCATCCGCAACATGCGCCTCCTCGGTGCCACCGGCCCGGTCGTCCTGGACCTCGTCGACACCGTGATCGGCATGATGGGCCAGCAGTACCCGGAGCTGGTCACCGACCGCGAGCGGATCGAGAAGGTCGCCCTCGCCGAGGAGAACGCCTTCCTCAAGACGCTGAAGGCCGGCACGAACATCCTCGACACGGCCGTCACCGAGACCAAGCAGGCCGGCGGCACCGTCCTCGCCGGCGACAAGGCGTTCCTGCTCCACGACACCTGGGGCTTCCCGATCGACCTCACCCTGGAGATGGCCGCCGAACAGGGCCTGACCGTGGACGAGGACGGCTTCCGGCGCCTGATGAAGGAGCAGCGGGAGCGCGCCAAGGCCGACGCCCAGGCCAAGAAGACCGGCCACGCTGGCGCCGGCGCCTACCGGGAGATCGCCGACCGGACCGGTGAGACCGACTTCATCGGCTACACCGACACCGAGGGCGAGACCACGGTCGTCGGCATCCTCGTCGACGGCGTCTCCTCGCCGGCCGCCACCGAGGGCGACGAGGTCGAGATCGTCCTCGACCGCACCCCCTTCTACGCCGAGGGCGGTGGCCAGATCGGCGACACCGGGCGGATCCGCGTCGACACGGGTGCCGTGATCGAGGTCCGCGACTGCCAGAAGCCGGTGCCGGGCGTGTACGTCCACAAGGGCGTCGTCCAGGTCGGCGAGGTGACCGTCGGGGCCAAGGCCCACGCCTCGATCGACGCCCGCCGTCGCACGGCGATCGCCCGCGCCCACTCGGCCACCCACCTCACGCACCAGGCCCTGCGCGACGCGCTCGGCCCGACGGCCGCCCAGGCCGGTTCCGAGAACCAGCCGGGCCGCTTCCGCTTCGACTTCGGCTCGCCGTCCGCCGTCCCGACGGCCGTGATGACCGACGTCGAGCAGAAGATCAACGAGGTGCTGTCCCACGACCTCGACGTGCGCGCCGAGGTCATGGGCATCGACGAGGCCAAGAAGCAGGGCGCCATCGCCGAGTTCGGCGAGAAGTACGGCGAGCGGGTGCGCGTCGTGACCATCGGCGACTTCTCGAAGGAGCTGTGCGGCGGCACGCACGTCCACAACACCTCGCAGCTCGGCCTGGTCAAGCTGCTCGGCGAGTCGTCGATCGGCTCGGGCGTGCGCCGGATCGAGGCCCTGGTCGGCGTCGACGCCTACAGCTTCCTGGCCCGTGAGCACACGGTCGTCAACCAGCTCACCGAGCTGCTGAAGGGGCGTCCGGAGGAACTGCCGGAGAAGGTCTCGACGATGCTCGGCAAGCTGAAGGACGCCGAGAAGGAGATCGAGAAGTTCCGCGCGGAGAAGGTCCTCCAGGCCGCCGCCGGGCTCGCCGAGTCCGCCAAGGACGTCCGTGGCGTCGCCCTGGTCACCGGCCAGGTCCCGGACGGCACGACGCCGGACGACCTGCGCAAGCTGGTCCTCGACGTGCGCGGGCGCATCCAGGGCGGGCGCGCCGCCGTCGTCGCCCTGTTCACCGTCAACAACGGCAAGCCGCTCACCGTGATCGCCACCAACGAGGCCGCCCGCGAGCGCGGGCTGAAGGCCGGTGACCTGGTGCGGACGGCCGCCAAGACGCTCGGCGGCGGTGGCGGCGGCAAGCCGGACGTCGCCCAGGGCGGCGGCCAGAACCCGGCCGCGGTCGGCGAGGCCGTGGACGCGGTCGAGCGCCTGGTCGGGGAGACGGCGAAGTAATGCGACGTGGACGTCGGCTCGCGATCGACGTCGGGGACGCCCGGATCGGGGTCGCCTCGTGCGACCCCGACGGGATCCTCGCGACCCCGGTCGAGACCGTTCCCGGCAGGGACGTGCCCGCGGCACAGCGCCGGCTCAGGCAGCTCGTCGAGGAGTACGAGCCGATCGAGATCGTGGTCGGGCTCCCGCGTTCCCTCAAGGGGGGCGAGGGCCCGGCGGCGGTGAAGGTGCGGGGCTTCGCCGAGGCGTTGGCCAAGGCGGTAGACCCGATTCCGGTTCGGCTCGTGGACGAACGGATGACGACCGTGACGGCGAGTCAGGGGCTGCGCGCCTCGGGCGTGAAGTCGAAGAAGGGACGCTCCGTCATCGACCAGGCCGCCGCTGTGATCATCCTTCAGCAGGCCCTGGAATCCGAACGGGTGTCAGGGAAAGCACCCGGAGAGGGCGTCTAAGTGGTCATCTGATCGCGATACGGTAACGTTCCGCGCGATGCGGAGGTGTTCGAACAGCCTCCGCACAGCAAGAGGCGGAACCGCAGCCGGACCCCCCAGCCGCGACCGCCGCCTCGCGGCTCTAGGGGATCGATGACTGAGTATGGCCGGGGCCCAGGCCCCGCACCGTGGCATCCGGAGGACCCGTTGTACGGGGACGGCGGATGGGAAGGGCAGCAGGCGCCCATGGGGCACCAGCCTGCCTACGGGGGCCAGCAGCAGTACCCGCAGGAGCCGCAGCACCAGCAGGCGGCCTACCACGGCTGGTCGGACGGCGGCCAGCAGGCCGGCTACGGCCAGCAGCCCTCGTACGGTCAACAGCCGTCGTACGACCAGCAGTTCGACCAGTACGGGAACCCCGTCCACCCCCAGTACGACCAGCAGCAGTACGCCCACCACAACCAGCCGCAGGGCTACCACCAGGGCGGCTGGGACGGCAGCGGCAGCGCCGCGCAGATGCCCTACGCGGCCGACCCCGGCGACCCCTACGGCCAGCAGCCCGCCGCGTACGGCGCCGAACAGCCCGACTTCTACGGCACCCAGGACGCCTACCCGCCCCCGGAGCCCCCGGCCCGCCGCCGCGAACCCGACCCGGAACCGGAGTACGAGCCCGAACCGGAGCCGGCCGGCGGGGTACTGCCCGAGCCGGACGCCGAGGAAGCCGTCGCCGCGACCGCCGCCGAGGAGCGCGGGCGGCGCGGCGGCAAAGGGGACTCCGGCAAGAAGAAGCGGCGCAACGGCTTCGCCTGCCTCGTCGTCGTCCTCGTCTTCGGCGGCGGTCTCGCCGGGGTCACCTACTTCGGCATGCAGTTCTACGAGGACCGCTACGGCTCGGCCCCCGACTACGCGGGCGACGGCACGAGCGAGACCGTGTCCATCACCGTTCCCAAAGGGGCGGGCGGCGCGCAGATCGGGCGGCTGCTCAAGGCCGAGGGCGTGGTCAAGAGCGTCGACGCGTTCGTCTCCGCGTTCACGCAGAACGCCAAGTCGGGCACCATCCAGGCCGGTTCGTACGTGCTCAACAAGGAGATGTCCGCCAAGGCGGCCGTCGCGATGATGCTCGACCCCAAGAGCCAGAACAACCTGATCATCGCCGAGGGCACCCGCAACGTCGCGGTCTACGCGCAGATCGACAAGCGGCTCGACCTCTCCGCGGGCACCACCGCGAACGTCGCCAAGGAGAAGTACAAGGACCTCGGGCTGCCCGACTGGGCGCTCGACCACCCCGAGGTCAAGGACCCGCTCGAAGGGTTCCTCTACCCCTCCCGGTACGCGATCGCCAAGAACGACAAGCCCGAGACGCTGCTCAAGGAGATGGTCACCCGGGCCTCGCAGAAGTACGCGCAGCTCGGCCTGGAGAAGGAGGCCGACCGGCTCGGCCTCGACGGGCCCTGGCAGTTGCTGACCGTCGCGAGCCTCGTGCAGGCCGAGGGCATCAGCCACGACGACTTCCGCAAGATGGCCGAGGTCGTCTACAACCGCCTCAAGCCCGGCAACCCCCAGACGTACGGCTCGGTGGAGTTCGACTCCAGCTACAACTACATCAAGAACCAGAGCAAGATCGACCTCACGATCGCCGAGCTCAAGCGGTTCAAGAACCCGTACAACACGTACTACGTCAAGGGCCTGCCGCCCGGCCCCATCGACAACCCGGGCGACGATGCACTGCGCGGCGCGCTCAACCCGACCAAGGACGGCTGGTACTACTTCATCTCGATGGACGGCAAGACCAGCCAGTTCACCAAGACGCTCGCCGAACACGAGGAACTGGTCCGGGAGTTCAACAAGACGCGGCAGGGCTGACCTGACGGAGTGCGGGCCCTGGGGACACACCGGTCACGGTGTGGAGGACAATACGGTTCACAGAGCCCGTCCGACAACGGGTCCGACAGGTTTCAAGGACAGGTGCCATGACAGCTCGGGCCGCCGCAGCCCGCCGGGCCGCCGTGCTCGGTTCCCCCATCGAGCACTCCCTCTCCCCGGTGCTGCACCGCGCCGCGTACGACGCGCTGGGGCTCACGGAGTGGTCCTACGACCGGTTCGACGTCGACGAGGAGGCCCTGGCGGGCTTCGTCGCCGGGCTCGACGGGACGTGGGCGGGGCTGTCGCTGACGATGCCGCTGAAACGCGCCGTCATCCCGCTGCTGGACGAGATCAGCGAGGCGGCGGCGTCCGTGGAGGCCGTCAACACGGTGGTCTTCCACGAGGACGGGCGGAAAGTCGGCGACAACACCGACATCCCCGGCATGGTCGCGGCGCTGCGCGAGTGCGGGGTCGAGCAGGTCGAGTCCGCGGCGATCCTCGGCGCCGGCGCCACCGCGTCCTCCGCCCTCGCCGCGCTCTCCCGCGTCTGCTCCGGTGAGGTCGTCGCCTACGTCCGCAGCGAGGCACGGGCCGCCGAGATGAGGCAGTGGGGGGAACGCCTCGACGTCGACGTCCGCACGGCCGACTGGAGCGACGCCGCCGAGGCGCTGCGGGCGCCGCTCGTCATCGCGACGACGCCGGCCGGGACGACGGACGCGCTGGCCCACGCCGTCCCGGAACGCCCGGCGACCCTCTTCGACGTCCTCTACGACCCCTGGCCCACCGAACTCGCCGCGCGCTGGTCGATGTACGGGGGCGCGGTCGTCAGCGGGCTCGACCTCCTCGTCCACCAGGCGGTCCTCCAGGTCGAGCAGATGACCGGCGTGCACCCCGCGCCGCTCACCGTCATGCGAAAAGCGGGCGAACACGCGCTCGCCGCCCGCTAGGGTTCGCGGGGGCGCTGCGCAGGGGGCGGGGCGCGTTCGGGGGGAGAGCATCACCATGTTTCTGGCGTCCGGTTCCTTGGCGTCTGGCAAGAGCGAGATCTTCGAGTTCGTTCTCCAGTTCCTGCCCGACTGGATCCAGATGCCGGCCCTGGGCCTGTTCGTCCTCGTCGTCCTCGTCTCCTGGGGGATCAAACTGCGCCGCGAGCGGATACTCCGCCGGGCGGTCCGCGGGGCGGTGGCGGCGCACGGGGAGCTGCGGCAGCAGGGCGACGGCACCCGGGGCGCGGACTTCCTGGGCTCCTACGCCCCGCAGAACCAGCCCGAGCGGCGCTGACGCGGTTCCGGGCCACTCCGTGAGTCCGGTTGGTGGACCGGAGGGTGGGTTTGGTGAGGGGACGTGGGAGGATCGGGGTGGCGGGCCAGGGACGCGCCTCTGGGGCCGCCGAGGCCGTCCGCGTGGATGCGCGGACGGTGAGCGGTACCAGGCGCGAGCACCGAGGAGCATCGTTGAGCAGGCTGCGTTGGCTGACCGCGGGGGAGTCCCACGGCCCCGCACTCGTCGCCACGCTGGAGGGTCTTCCCGCCGGCGTGCCGATCACCACGGAGATGGTCGCCGACCATCTCGCGCGGCGTCGGCTCGGCTATGGCCGGGGTGCGCGGATGAAGTTCGAGCAGGACGAGGTCACCTTCCTGGGCGGCGTCCGGCACGGCCTGACGATGGGCTCGCCGGTCGCGGTCATGGTGGGCAACACCGAGTGGCCGAAGTGGGAGAAGGTCATGGCGGCCGACCCCGTCGACCCCGCCGAGCTGGCCGACTCCGCCCGCAACGCCCCGCTGACCCGCCCCCGCCCCGGCCACGCCGACCTCGCCGGCATGCAGAAGTACGGCTTCGACGAGGCCCGCCCGATCCTGGAGCGCGCCTCCGCCCGCGAGACCGCCGCCCGCGTCGCGCTCGGCGCCGTCGCCCGCTCCTACCTCAAGGAGACGGCCGGCATCGAGATCGTCAGCCACGTCGTCGAACTGGCCGCCGCGAAGGCCCCCTACGGCGTCTACCCGACCCCGGCGGACGTCGAGAAGCTGGACGCCGACCCGGTGCGCTGCCTGGACGCCGACGCGTCGAAGGCGATGGTCGCCGAGATCGACCAGGCCCACAAGGACGGCGACACCCTCGGCGGCGTCGTCGAGGTCCTGGCGTACGACGTCCCGGTCGGCCTCGGCTCGCACGTCCACTGGGACCGCCGGCTCGACGCGCGCCTCGCCGCCGCGCTCATGGGCATCCAGGCCATCAAGGGCGTCGAGGTCGGCGACGGCTTCGACCTCGCCCGCGTCCCGGGCTCGAAGGCCCACGACGAGATCGTCTCCACCCCCGAGGGCATCCGCCGCGTCACCGGCCGCTCCGGCGGCACCGAGGGCGGTCTGACGACCGGCGAACTGCTGCGCGTCCGCGCCGCGATGAAGCCGATCGCGACCGTGCCCCGGGCCCTGCGTACCGTCGACGTCGTGACCGGCGAGGCCACGCAGGCCCACCACCAGCGCTCCGACGTCTGTGCCGTCCCGGCCGCCGGGATCGTCGCCGAGGCGATGGTCGCGCTGGTTCTCGCGGACGCGGTCGCGGAGAAGTTCGGCGGGGACAACGTCGTCGAGACGCGTCGCAACGTCCGCTCGTACCTCGACAGCCTGACGATCCGATGAGCGGACCGCTGGTCGTCCTGGTCGGCCCGATGGGCGTCGGCAAGTCGACCGTCGGACAGCTCCTGGCCGCCCACCTGGGCGTGCCGTACCGGGACACCGACGACGACATCGTCGCCGCCCAGGGCCGGACCATCGCCGACATCTTCGTCGAGGAGGGCGAGGCCGCCTTCCGCGCGATCGAGAAGGCGGCCGTCGAGACCGCGCTCGCCGGGCACGAGGGCGTCCTCGCGCTCGGCGGCGGCTCGATCCTGGACGCCGGCACCCGCGCGCTGCTCGCCGGGCGCCGGGTCGTGTACCTGTCGATGGACGTCGAGGAGGCCGTCAAGCGCACCGGCCTCAACACCGCCCGCCCCCTCCTCGCGGTCAACCCCCGCAAGCAGTGGCGCGAGTTGATGGAGTCCCGGCGCGCGCTGTACGAGTCCGTTGCGACGACCGTCGTCGCGACCGACAATCGGACGCCGGAAGAAGTCGCCCGAGTCGCCCTGGATTCACTGGAGTTGAAGGACGTATGACGACACGGATCCACGTCGGCGGCGAGACCCCCTACGACGTGCTGGTGGGCCACCAGCTCCTCGGTGAACTCGCCGGGCTGATCGGCACCAGGGCCAAGCGGGTCGCCGTCATCCACCCCGAGGCGCTGGCCGAGACCGGGGACGCGCTGCGCGCCGACCTCGCCGGGCAGGGGTACGAGGCGGTCGCCATCCAGGTGCCGAACGCCGAGGAGGCCAAGACCGCCGAGGTCGCCGCGTACTGCTGGAAGGCGCTCGGCCAGTCCGGGTTCACGCGGACCGACGTCGTCGTCGGCGTCGGCGGCGGGGCCACCACCGACCTCGCCGGGTTCGTCGCGGCGACCTGGCTGCGCGGGGTGCGCTGGATCGCGATCCCGACGACCGTGCTGGCCATGGTCGACGCGGCCGTCGGCGGCAAGACCGGCATCAACACCGCCGAGGGCAAGAACCTGGTGGGCGCGTTCCATCCGCCGGCCGGGGTGCTCTGCGACCTCGCCGCGCTGGAGTCGCTGCCGGTCAACGACTACGTGTCGGGGCTCGCGGAGATCATCAAGGCCGGGTTCATCGCGGACCCGGTGATCCTCGACCTGATCGAGTCCGACCCCGAGGCCGCGCGCACGCCCGCCGGGCCGCACACCGCCGAGCTGATCGAGCGGTCCATCCGGGTCAAGGCGGACGTCGTGTCGTCCGACCTCAAGGAGTCGGGCCTGCGCGAGATCCTGAACTACGGCCACACCCTCGCGCACGCCATCGAGAAGAACGAGCGCTACAAGTGGCGGCACGGCGCCGCCGTCGCCGTCGGCATGCACTTCGCGGCCGAACTCGGGCGCCTCGCGGGCCGGCTGGACGACGCGACCGCCGACCGGCACCGGACGGTCCTGGAGGCCGTCGGGCTGCCCCTGCACTACCGCTACGACCAGTGGCCCAAGCTGCTGGAGACGATGAAGGTCGACAAGAAGTCGCGCGGCGACCTGTTGCGGTTCATCGTCCTGGACGGGCTCGCCAAGCCGACGGTCATGGAGGGCCCCGACCCGGCGGTTCTGCTGGCCGCGTACGGCGAGGTGGGGCAGTAGGCCCCGAGGATCACCTTCGCCCGATTCGCTTCGCACGACGGGCACTTCGGACCGCCCCCGGTCGTTCACCAAACGACGGCCGGGGGCGGTACCGTTCGGTGGGGGAGCGGGGTCGGCCCGATCACCCGCACGCCCTGGAGGCGGCCCGAGCCCGCACAGAACGAGACGGAGTGGCACCGGATGCAGCACGCAGTGGGTTCTCCGCTGCCGCAGCCCCCTCAGTGGGGGCACGGTCCGGCCGGCGGGGCGCCGGCCGCACAGCATTCGGGGGCGCCGCAGCCGCAGCATCATCCGGGGCAGGGGTTCGGGGTGCCGGTGCCTCAGCCGGGGATGCCGGGGGCGCCGGGGGTGCCTCAGCCGCAGGTTCCGCAGCCCCAGGTGCACCAAGTGCCCCAGCAGGCGCCTCAGGTACCCCAGCAGGTGTCCCAGCCTCAGGTCCCGCCGATCCCCCCGGCGCCGCCGGTCTCCCCGCCTCCGGCGCAGCCCGTCGCGCACCCCGCGGCCCAGCCGCCGGTGCCGCCGTTCACCCCGCCGCCTGCTGACGTCACCGGGCATGTCCCGCTGCCGTCCGGTGAGCCCGTCGTGGCCCCGGTTCCGGCCGCCCCGGATCCGGCGACCACCATGCTCGCGGTGCTGCTCATCGGCCCGGCGGGCGCGGGGAAGACCAGCGTGGCCAAGTACTGGGCGGACCACCGCCGGGTCCCCACGGCCCACATCAGCCTCGACGACGTCCGCGAATGGGTCCGCTCCGGCTTCGCCGACCCGCAGCGCGGCTGGAACGACAACTCCGAGGCCCAGTACCGCCTGGCCCGCCGCACCTGCGGCTTCGCCGCGCGCAACTACCTCGCCAACGGCATCTCCTGCATCCTCGACGACGCGATCTTCCCGGACCGCCCGGCGGTGGGCCTGGGCGGCTGGAAGCGGCACGTGGGCCCCGGCCTGCTGCCGGTCGTCCTCCTGCCCGGCCTCGAAGTCGTCCTGGAGCGCAACGCGGAACGCTCCGGCAACCGCCGCCTCACGGACGAGGAGGTCGCCCGCATCCACGGCCGCATGGCCGGCTGGTACGGCTCGGGCCTGCCGATCATCGACAACTCCCAGATGGACGTCCCCCAGACGGCGAGGGTCCTGGACGAGGTCCTGGCGAGGGCGATCGCCAGCCCGCCCAAATGGTGAGAGGTTTCGAACCGGCGTAGAGGGCAACCGACGTAGGGGCGCGGGGAACTGCGCGAAGCACCACGACGAGCCAGCACCCGGCAACGGTCTGGAGCCCCCCTTGGTCCCCCGAACGGCACTCTCCCAACCGGCACATTCCGGCACGAACTCCTACGCTCGACACATGTCAGACGCTCACGCGATCCGCCGGGCCCGCCTCAAAGATCGTTGCACCGCAGCGGGCAGCGCCACCGCGCTCGTCACCCGCCCGGCCAACGTGAGATACCTCTCCGGCGCGGCCCCCGCGAACGCCGTCCTCCTGGTCGGCACGGACGAGGACGTCCTCATCTGCCCCCACCCCCCGGAGGACCGCCCGGACGACACCCTGCGCGTCCACGTCCTCCCGACCGAGGCCGGGGACCCGGCCGTCGCGGCGGCGGACTTCCTGCTGGCCCAGGGCATCGACACCCTGGCCGTCGAGGAGCACCACCTCACGGTCGCCCGCCACCGGGCGATCCACTCGGTCGCCCCCCACCTCTACCTCAACGACCTGGCCTGCACGGTCGAGCAGCTGAGGATCGTCAAGGACGAGGAGGAGATCGCCGCCCTGCGGACCGCCGCCGAGATCGCCGACCAGGCGCTGGGCGAACTCCTGGAGTCGATCCTGGTCGGCCGCACGGAACGCCACCTCGCCCTGGAACTGGAACGCCGTCTGGTGGACCACGGCGCGGACGGCGCCGCCTTCCCGACGTCCGTCGCGACGGGCCCGCACGCGGGCGCGCGGGGCCACCGCCCCACCGACCGGCGCGTGGAGGAGGGCGACTTCCTCTCCGTCTGCCTCGGCGCGACCTACCGCGGCTACCGCTGCGAGATCGGCCGCACCTTCGTCATCGGGACGGCGCCGGCGGACTGGCAGATCGACCTGTACGACGCCGTCTTCGCCGCTCAGCGGGCCGGCCGGGAGGCCCTGGCGCCCGGCGTCGCCTACCGCGACGTCGACCGCGCGGCACGGCAGGCGCTGGAGGCCGCGGGGTGGTCCGAGGGGCTGCCGGCGCTCATGGGGCACGGGGTCGGACTGGAAATCGAAGAGGACCCGCAGCTCGCCCCCGCGGCCATGGGTAAACTGGACGCTTGCGTGCCGGTCACCGTCGAACCCGGGGTACACCTCCCGGGCCGGGGCGGCGTCCGGATCGATGACACGCTCGTCGTGCGCCCCGAGGCGGACGGCGGACCCGAGCTACTCACCATCACGACCAAGGAACTGCTCGCCCTGTAGGCAGGCGCCGGGGTCGTCCACGTCAGTCCAGGAGATTCCGCAACCGTGGCTTCCACGAACGACCTCAAGAACGGCCTGGTGCTCAAGCTCGACGGCGGCCAGCTGTGGTCCGTCGTCGAGTTCCAGCACGTCAAGCCCGGCAAGGGCCCGGCTTTTGTGCGCACCAAGCTCAAGAACGTGCTGTCCGGCAAGGTGGTCGACAAGACCTTCAACGCCGGCGTCAAGGTCGAGACGGCCACTGTCGACAAGAGCGACATGCAGTTCTCGTACATGGACGGCGACTACTTCGTCTTCATGGACATGGAGACCTACGACCAGCTGCACATCGACCGCAAGACCGTCGGTGACGCCGCGAACTTCCTCATCGAGGGCTTCGAGGCGACCGTCGCGCGGCACGAGGGCGAGGTGCTGTTCGTCGAGCTGCCCGCGGCCGTCGAGCTGACCGTCGCCGAGACGGAGCCGGGGCTCCAGGGTGACCGCTCCACCGGTGGCACCAAGCCGGCGAAGCTGGAGACCGGGCACCAGATCCAGGTCCCGCTCTTCATCACCACCGGCGAGAAGATCAAGGTCGACACCCGTACGAGCGACTACCTCGGCCGGGTGAACAGCTAACCGTGGCTGCTCGCAACACGGCCCGCAAGCGCGCCTTCCAGATCCTCTTCGAGGGTGACCAGCGTGGTGCCGATGTCCTGACGGTTCTCGCGGACTGGGTGCGGTTGTCCCGGTCCGACGACCGGCAGCCGCCGGTCAGCGAGTACACGATGCAGTTGGTCGAGGGGTATGCGGAGCATGCCGCCCGGATCGACTCGCTGATCTCCCAGTACTCGGTCGGGTGGACGCTCGACCGGATGCCGGTGGTGGACCGGAACATCCTGCGGCTCGGCGCGTATGAGCTGATCTGGGTCGACGGGACGCCGGACGCGGTCGTGCTGGACGAGATGGTCCAGCTCGCGAAGGAGTTCTCCACGGATGAGTCTCCGGCGTTCGTGAACGGGCTTCTGGGGCGGTTCAAGGAGCTGAAGGGTTCGTTGCGCCGGTAGTCGTGGGGGGTTTCGCTGCGCGGGCGGCTGCGGCTGCGTCGTGGCTTGTCGCGCAGTTCCCCGCGCCCCTAGGGGGTTGCTGAGCCCTGCGTTTCCCAGCGCCGTAGCTTCATAAAAACGTGCCGCCGGGTGGCTGGAACCGAATCGTTCGGTTCTGGCCAACCCGGCGGCACGTTTCTGCTTGGGCGGGGCAAGCGTGGTGGCCTGCTCAGCCTTCCTCGTGCGCGACCGCTCTGCGCGCGTCCGCGTCCAGGACGCCCCAGCTGATCAGCTGTTCGGTGAGGACCGAGGGGGACTGGTCGTAGATGACGGCGAGGGTGCGCAGGTCGTCCTGGCGGATCGAGAGGACCTTGCCGTTGTAGTCGCCGCGCTGGGACTGGATCGTCGCCGCGTAGCGCTGGAGGGGGCCCGCCTTCTCGACCGGGACGTGGGCGAGGCGCTCCAGGTCCAGGACCAGCTTCGGCGGGGGTTCGGCGGCGCCGCCCGGCGTCGTGCCCGGCAGCAGCTCCTGCACCGGGACGCCGTAGAAGTCCGCCAGTTCGGCGAGGCGCTGCACGGTGACGGCGCGGTCCCCGCGCTCGTACGACCCGACGACGACCGCCTTCCAACGGCCCTGGGACTTCTCCTCGACACCGTGGAGGGAAAGGCCCTGCTGGGTGCGGATCGCGCGGAGCTTGGCCCCGAGCTGTTTGGCGTATTCGCTGGACATATAGCTCCCGGCGCTGTGTCGACGCGGACGGCTGTGTTGCCGTGCCGCTCGGCTGGTAACTCATTGTGAGGTTACGCAGCGTGATTCTCCTGCGTCAAGCCGAATGGTCCACACCGACCCTTCCGTGGTATCGATGGCCGATTACTCCAGGGGGGTGATCAGGGGCGCTGTCCCGGCCTGCTACGGTTGATGGCGCAAACCCGACGTCCTTTAAGGTCCGTCCCGTGAGGCGGAGAAGGAGGTCCCTTCCGTATGGACATCCGATCGTCCGATGCGCGGCCCGTTCTCGAAGGCCCCGACATCGCGCGGGTACTGACCCGCATCGCCCACGAGATCGTCGAGCGCGCCAAGGGCGCCGACGACGTGGTGCTCCTCGGCATCCCGACCCGCGGCGTCTTCCTCGCCCGTCGGCTCGCCGCGAAACTCGAAGAGATCACCGAACGCGCGATCCCCGTCGGCTCGCTGGACATCACGATGTACCGCGACGACCTGCGCATGCACCCCCCGCGCGCACTGGCCCGCACCGAGATCCCCGGCGACGGCATCGACGGCCGCCTCGTGGTCCTCGTCGACGACGTGCTCTTCTCCGGCCGCACCATCCGCGCCGCCCTCGACGCCCTGAACGACATCGGGCGCCCGCGCGCGGTGCAGCTCGCGGTGCTGGTCGACCGGGGGCACCGGGAACTGCCCATCCGCGCCGACTATGTCGGCAAGAACCTCCCCACGTCGTTGCGGGAGACGGTCAAGGTCCAGCTCGCCGAGGAGGACGGCCGCGACACCGTGCTGCTCGGTGCGAAGCCGGACCAGTAGCAGGCGCTCACGGCACGCCGGTTGGTTCGGCGTGCGCGCGCATGCCCCGAATCTCCCGAAATAGACCCTCTTACGGAGCCTGACAGATGCAGCGTCATCTCATCTCGGCCGCCGACCTCACCCGCGACGACGCCGTCCTGATCCTCGACACCGCGGAGGAGATGGCCCGGGTCGCCGACCGGCCCATCAAGAAACTGCCCACCCTGCGCGGGCGCACGGTCGTGAACCTCTTCTTCGAGGACTCCACGCGCACGCGCATCTCCTTCGAGGCCGCCGAGAAACGTCTTTCGGCCGACGTCATCAACTTCACCGCCAAGGGCTCCTCGGTCTCCAAGGGCGAGTCCCTGAAGGACACCGCGCAGACCCTGGAGGCGATGGGCGTCGACGCCGTCGTCATCCGGCACGGCGCCTCCGGTGCCCCGTACCGGCTCGCCACCTCCGGGTGGATCGACGCGGCCGTCATCAACGCCGGGGACGGCACCCACCAGCACCCCACGCAGGCCCTCCTGGACGCGTTCACGATGCGCCGCCGGCTGATCGGGCGGGACGCCGGGCTCGGCGAGGACCTGAGCGGGAAGCGGATCACCCTGGTGGGCGACGTCCTGCACAGCCGCGTCGCCCGGTCCAACGTCGACCTGCTGCACACCCTCGGCGCCCACGTCACCCTGGTCGCCCCGCCCACCCTGGTGCCGGTCGGTGTGGAGAGCTGGCCCTGCGAGGTGTCGTACGACCTCGACGCCGTGCTGCCCAAGTCGGACGCCGTGATGATGCTGCGCGTCCAGCGCGAGCGCATGAACGCCGCGTTCTTCCCGACCGAGCGGGAGTACTCGCGCCGCTACGGCCTCGACGGGGACCGGATGGCGCGGATGCCGGAGCACGCGATCGTCATGCACCCCGGCCCGATGGTGCGCGGCATGGAGATCACCGCCGAGGTCGCCGACTCCCCGCGCTGCACCGTCGTCGAACAGGTCGCCAACGGCGTCTCGATCCGGATGGCCGTCCTGTACCTGCTCCTGGGCGGCAACGAACCCGCCGTCAGCCACGCCCGCGCCAACGCATCCGAGGAGAAGTAAGTCCATGAGCAAGATCCTGATCCGTGGTGCGAAGGTGCTCGGCGGCGAGCCGCAGGACGTCCTGATCGAGGGCTCTCAGATCGCTTCTGTGGGCGTTGGCCTGTCCGCCGACGGCGCCGAGGTCGTCGAGGCGGCCGGCAAGGTGCTGCTGCCCGGCCTCGTCGACCTGCACACCCACCTGCGCGAGCCCGGCCGCGAGGACTCCGAGACCGTGCTGACCGGCACGCGCGCGGCGGCCTCCGGCGGCTACACGGCCGTCTTCGCCATGGCCAACACCTTCCCCGTCGCCGACACCGCCGGCGTCGTCGAGCAGGTCTACCGGCTCGGCCAGGAGCACGGCTACTGCGACGTCCAGCCCATCGGCGCCGTCACCGTCGGCCTGGAGGGCAAGAAGCTCGCCGAGCTGGGCGCGATGCACGAGTCGGCCGCCGGGGTCACCGTCTTCTCGGACGACGGCAAGTGCGTCGACGACGCGGTCATCATGCGCCGCGCGCTGGAGTACGTGAAGGCGTTCGGCGGGGTCGTCGCGCAGCACGCGCAGGAGCCCCGGCTCACCGAGGGCGCCCAGATGAACGAGGGCGTCGTCTCCGCCGAACTCGGGCTCGGGGGCTGGCCGGCGGTCGCCGAGGAGTCGATCATCGCGCGGGACGTCCTGCTCGCCGAGCACGTCGGATCGCGCGTCCACATCTGCCACCTCTCGACCGCCGGGTCCGTCGAGATCGTCCGCTGGGCCAAGTCCCGGGGCATCGACGTCACCGCCGAGGTCACCCCGCACCACCTGCTGCTCACCGACGAGCTGGTCCGCTCGTACAACCCGGTCTACAAGGTCAACCCGCCGCTGCGCACCGAGCGGGACGTCCTCGCGCTGCGCGCGGCGCTCGCCGACGGCACGATCGACATCGTCGCCACCGACCACGCCCCCCACCCGCACGAGGACAAGGACTGCGAGTGGGCCGCCGCCGCCATGGGGATGGTCGGCCTGGAGACCGCGTTGTCAGTGGTGCAGGAGACCATGGTGGAGACGGGCCTGCTGGACTGGGCCGGGGTCGCCGAGCGGATGTCCTTCAAGCCGGCCGAGATCGGGCGGGCGAAGGGCCACGGGCGTCCCGTCTCGGCTGGTGAGCCCGCCAACCTCACGCTCGTCGACACGGCATACCGTGGGTCGGTGGACCCCGCGGGCTTCGCCTCGCGCAGCCGGAACACCCCGTACGAGGGGCGTGAGCTGCCGGGCCGTGTGACACACACCTGGCTGCGGGGGAAGGCCACGCTCGTCGACGGGAAGCTCACGTGACATCTGCACTACTGATCGCGGCCGGCAAGGAGTCGGCGCCGGTGACGGACTGGGCCGCGCGGATCGGCTGGGTCGTCGGACTCGCCCTGTTCGTCGCGCTCGTCTACTGGCTGATGCGCGAGGGCTGGAAGTGGCGCGGCACCCTCCAGAGCGACCTGCCCGAGCTGCCCGGCGCGCCCGAATCGCCGGGCGAGGCGAAACTGACGATGACCGGCCGCTACCACGGCTCCACCACCGCCGGGCAGTGGCTCGACCGGATCGTCGCCCACGGCCTCGGCACCCGCAGCCGCGTCGAGCTGACCCTGACGGACGCCGGCCTGGACGTCGTCCGGCCGGGCGCCGCCGACTTCTTCATTCCGGCCGGCGCGCTGCGTGAGGCGCTGCTCGGCAAGGGCATCGCAGGGAAGGTCCTCAGCGAGGGCGGCCTCCTCGTGGTGACCTGGGCGCACGGCGACAAGCTGATCGACTCGGGCTTCCGCTCCGACCACGCGGCCGAGCACACCGAGTGGGTCAAGGCCATCAACTCCATGATCAAGAACAACCAGACGGAAGGCGCCGAACGATGACGACCTCCACCAGGGGAACCAGCAAGGTTCCCGCCGTACTCGTCCTGGAGGACGGCCGGGTCTTCCGCGGCCGTGCCTACGGGGCCGTGGGGGAGACCTTCGGCGAGGCGGTCTTCTCTACGGGCATGACCGGCTATCAGGAGACCCTGACCGATCCGTCGTACGACCGTCAGATCGTGGTGGCGACCGCGCCGCAGATCGGCAACACGGGCTGGAACGACGAGGACGACGAGTCCTCGCGGATCTGGGTCGCCGGGTACGTCGTGCGCGACCCCGCGCGCGTGCCCTCCAACTGGCGCGCCAAGCGTTCGCTGGACGCTGAACTGGTGGCGCAGAGCGTCGTGGGGATCTCCGGCATCGACACCCGCGCCCTCACCCGGCACCTGCGCGAACGCGGCTCCATGCGCGCCGGCATCTTCTCCGGCTCTTTCGGCTCCGACGCCGAGCTCCTGGCGCGCGTACAGGCGCAGCCCCCGATGAAGGGCGCGTCGCTGTACGAGGAGGTCGCCACCAAGGAGGCGTACGTCGTCCCCGCGATCGGCGAGAAGCGGTTCACCGTCGCCGCGATCGACCTCGGCATCAAGGGCATGACCCCGCACCGGATGGCCGAGCGGGGCATCGAGGTGCACGTCCTGCCCGCGACGGCCACTGCGGAGGACGTCTACGCGCTCTCGCCCGACGGCGTCTTCTTCTCCAACGGCCCCGGTGACCCGGCGACGGCCGAGGGCCCGGTCGCGCTCATGACCGAGGTCCTGCGCCGCAAGACCCCGCTGTTCGGCATCTGCTTCGGCAACCAGATCCTGGGCCGCGCCCTGGGCTTCGGGACGTACAAGCTCAAGTACGGGCACCGGGGCATCAACCAGCCCGTCCAGGACCGCACGACCGGCAAGGTCGAGATCACCGCGCACAACCACGGCTTCGCCGTCGACGCGCCGCTCGACAAGGTCAGCGACACCCCCTTCGGGCGCGCCGAGGTCTCCCACGTCTGCCTGAACGACGACGTGGTGGAGGGCCTGCGCCTGCTCGACCAGCCGGCGTTCTCCGTCCAGTACCACCCCGAAGCGGCAGCGGGCCCCCACGACGCCGCCTACCTGTTCGACCGCTTCGTCTCCCTGTTGGAGGGCCAGCGTGCCTAAGCGCACCGATATCCAGTCCGTCCTGGTCATCGGCTCCGGCCCGATCGTCATCGGCCAGGCCGCCGAGTTCGACTACTCCGGCACCCAGGCGTGCCGGGTCCTGAAGTCCGAGGGCCTGCGGGTCATCCTCGTCAACTCGAACCCGGCGACGATCATGACCGACCCGGAGATCGCCGACGCGACCTACGTCGAGCCGATCACCCCCGAGTTCGTCGAGAAGATCATCGCCAAGGAGCGCCCCGACGCCCTCCTGCCCACCCTGGGCGGCCAGACCGCCCTGAACACCGCGATCTCCATGCACGAGCAGGGTGTGCTGGAGAAGTACGGGGTCGAGCTGATCGGCGCCAACGTCGAGGCCATCAACAAGGGCGAGGACCGCGACCTCTTCAAGGCGGTCGTCGAGGCGGTCCGCGCCAAGATCGGGCACGGCGAGTCCGCCCGCTCGGTCATCTGCCACTCCATGGACGATGTCCTCGCGGGCGTGGACACCCTCGGCGGCTACCCCGTCGTCGTCCGCCCCTCCTTCACCATGGGCGGCGCCGGCTCCGGGTTCGCCCACGACGAGGCCGAGTTGAGGCGTATCGCGGGGCAGGGGTTGACGCTGTCGCCGACGACCGAGGTGCTGCTGGAGGAGTCGATCCTGGGGTGGAAGGAGTACGAGCTGGAGCTGATGCGCGACAAGCACGACAACGTCGTGGTCGTGTGCTCCATCGAGAACTTCGACCCGATGGGCGTGCACACCGGTGACTCGATCACCGTCGCGCCGTCGATGACCCTCACCGACCGCGAGTACCAGCGTCTGCGGGACATCGGCATCGCGATCATCCGCGAGGTCGGCGTCGACACGGGCGGCTGCAACATCCAGTTCGCGGTCAACCCGGACGACGGCCGCATCATCGTGATCGAGATGAACCCGCGTGTGTCGCGGTCGTCGGCGCTGGCCTCGAAGGCGACGGGGTTCCCGATCGCGAAGATCGCGGCGAAGCTGGCCGTCGGGTACACGCTGGACGAGATCCCGAACGACATCACGGAGAAGACGCCCGCGTCGTTCGAGCCGACCCTCGACTACGTCGTCGTCAAGGCGCCCCGGTTCGCGTTCGAGAAGTTCCCGCAGGCGGACTCGACGCTGACGACGACCATGAAGTCCGTCGGCGAGGCGATGGCCATCGGCCGCAACTTCACGGAGGCGTTGCAGAAGGCGCTGCGCTCGCTGGAGAAGAAGGGCAGCCAGTTCACGTTCGTCGGCCCGGTCGGTGACAAGGACGAGCTGCTGGCCGCGTCCGTGCGGCCGACGGACGGGCGCATCAACACGGTCATGCAGGCGATCCGCGCGGGCGCCACGCCGGAGGAGGTCTTCGCGTACACGAAGATCGACCCCTGGTTCGTGGACCAGCTCTTCCTGATCAAGGAGACGGCCGACGAGCTGGCCGCCGCCGAGGAGCTGTATCCGCAACTGCTGGCCGACGCGAAGCGGCACGGTTTCTCCGACGCGCAGATCGGTGAGATCCAGGGGCTGCGTGAGGACGTCGTGCGCGAGGTGCGGCACGCGCTGGGAGTGCGGCCGGTCTACAAGACGGTCGACACGTGTGCGGCGGAGTTCGCGGCGAAGACGCCGTACTTCTACTCGTCCTACGACGAGGAGAGCGAGGTCGCGCCGCGCGAGAAGCCGGCCGTCATCATCCTGGGTTCCGGGCCCAACCGCATCGGTCAGGGCATCGAGTTCGACTACTCGTGTGTGCACGCGTCCTTCGCGCTGTCGGAGGCCGGGTACGAGACGGTGATGGTCAACTGCAACCCGGAGACGGTGTCGACGGACTACGACACCTCCGACCGGCTGTACTTCGAGCCGCTGACGCTGGAGGACGTGCTGGAGATCGTCCACGCGGAGACGCTGGCGGGTCCGGTCGCGGGCGTGGTCGTGCAGCTCGGCGGACAGACCCCGCTCGGGCTCGCGCAGGCGCTGAAGGACAACGGGGTGCCGGTGGTGGGCACGCCGCCGGAGGCGATCCACGCGGCCGAGGACCGGGGCGCGTTCGGGCGGGTGCTGGCCGAAGCGGGCCTGCCCGCGCCGAAGCACGGCACGGCGACGACGTTCGCGGGGGCGAAGGCGATCGCGGACGAGATCGGCTACCCCGTCCTCGTCCGCCCCTCCTATGTGCTGGGCGGGCGTGGGATGGAGATCGTGTACGACGAGGCGCGGCTGGAGTCGTACATCGCGGAGTCGACGGAGATCAGTCCGTCGCGTCCGGTGCTGGTGGACCGGTTCCTGGACGACGCGATCGAGATCGACGTGGATGCCCTCTACGACGGGCGGGAGCTGTATCTGGGCGGGGTGATGGAGCACATCGAGGAGGCCGGGATCCATTCCGGGGACTCGGCGTGCGCGCTGCCGCCGATCACGCTGGGCGGGCACGACGTGAAGCGTCTGCGTGCCTCGACCGAGGCCATCGCGCGGGGGGTGGGGGTGCGGGGTCTGATCAACATCCAGTTCGCGATGGCCGGGGACATCCTCTACGTCCTGGAGGCCAACCCGCGTGCCTCGCGCACCGTCCCCTTCACCTCGAAGGCGACGGCGGTGCCGCTGGCGAAGGCCGCCGCCCGGATCTCGCTCGGCGCGACCATCGCGGAGCTGCGGGCGGAGGGTCTGCTGCCGGCGCGCGGGGACGGGGGTGAACTGCCCATGGACGCGCCGATCTCGGTGAAGGAGGCGGTGATGCCGTGGTCGCGGTTCCGTGACATCCACGGGCGCGGTGTCGACACCGTCCTGGGCCCGGAGATGCGCTCGACGGGCGAGGTCATGGGCATCGACTCCGTCTTCGGCACCGCCTACGCCAAATCCCAGGCCGGGGCTTATGGGCCGTTGCCGACGAAGGGGCGGGCGTTCATCTCGGTCGCCAACCGCGACAAGCGCTCGATGATCTTCCCGGCGCGTGAGCTGGTCGCGCACGGCTTCGAACTCCTCGCGACCTCCGGCACCGCCGAAGTCCTCAAGCGCAACGGCCTGAACGCGACCGTGGTGCGCAAGCAGTCCGAGGGCACCGGCCCGGCCGGGGAGAAGACGATCGTCCAGCTCATCCACGACGGTGAGGTCGACCTGATCGTCAACACCCCCTACGGGACCGGAGGCCGCCTGGACGGCTACGAGATCCGTACCGCGGCCGTGGCGCGCAGTGTGCCGTGCCTGACCACCGTCCAGGCCCTCGCCGCCGCCGTCCAGGGCATCGACGCACTCAACCACGGCGGCGTCGGCGTGCGCTCACTCCAGGAACACGCGGAACACCTGACCGCGGCCAGGGACTAGCCAGCAGCCACTGAAGGGGGACACCGGGGACGGTGTCCCCCTCTTTATGGGGAGCCATGTACAACCTGTTCTTCCGTCTGTTCTTCCAGCGCATGGATGCCGAGAAGGCGCATCACCTGGCCTTCCGGTGGATCCGGCTCGTCGCGCGCGTCCCGGTGCTGCGCACCTTCGTCGCCGCCGCGCTCGCGCCCCGCTACAAGGAGCTGCGCACCGAAGCCTTCGGGCTGCGGATGCACGGGCCGTTCGGTCTGGCCGCCGGGTTCGACAAGAACGCCGTCGCGGTCGACGGGATGGCGATGCTGGGGTTCGACCACGTCGAGATCGGCACGGTGACCGGGGAGGCGCAGCCCGGGAATCCCAAGAAGCGGCTGTTCCGGCTGGTGGCCGACCGCGCGCTGATCAACCGGATGGGGTTCAACAACGAGGGTTCGCTGGTGGTCGCGGCGCGGCTCGCGTCCCGGGAGCCGGTGTTCAGGACGGTCGTCGGCGTCAACATCGGCAAGACCAAGACCGTGCCGGAGGAGGAGGCCGCCGGGGACTACGTGAAGTCCGCCGAGCGCCTCGCGCCCTACGCCGACTACCTGGTCGTCAACGTGTCGTCGCCGAACACGCCGGGCTTGCGGAATCTGCAAGCCGTTGATCACTTGCGACCGCTTCTGGGCGCCGTGCGCGAGGCCGCCGACCGGGTCGTGCCGGGCCGGCACGTGCCGCTCCTGGTGAAGATCGCGCCGGACCTCGCGGACGAGGACGTCGACGCCGTCGCCGACCTCGCCGTGGAGCTGGGGCTGGACGGGATCATCGCGACGAACACGACCATCGCGCGCGAGGGGCTGACGTCCGAGGCGTCCCTCACCGAGGAGACCGGCGGGCTGTCCGGGGCGCCCCTGAAGGCGCGCTCCCTTGAGGTGCTGCGGCGCCTCTACGCGCGCGTGGGCGACCGGATCACCCTGGTGGGCGTCGGCGGCGTCGAGAGCGCCGAGGACGTCTGGGAGCGGATCCTCGCGGGGGCGACGCTCGTCCAGGGGTACAGCGCGTTCATCTACGAGGGGCCGTTCTGGAACCGCGCCCTGCACAAGGGGCTCGCCGCGCGCCTGCGCACGAGCCCGTACGCCAGCCTCGCCGACGCGGTCGGCGCCGATGTGAGGAGGACGACGGTATGAGCGGGTTCGGTGCGCGGCTGCGCCGTGCGATGGACGAGCGCGGGCCGCTGTGCGTGGGGATCGACCCGCACGCCTCGCTGCTCGCCGAGTGGGGGCTCGACGACGACGTCAAGGGGCTCGAACGGTTCAGCCGGACCGTCGTCGAGGCGGTCGCCGACCGGGTCGCCGTCCTCAAGCCGCAGAGCGCGTTCTTCGAGCGGTTCGGGTCGCGCGGGGTCGCCGTCCTGGAGACGACCGTGGCGCAGGCGCGCGAGGCCGGGGCGCTGGTGCTCATGGACGCGAAGCGGGGGGACATCGGCTCGACGATGGCCGCCTACGCGGAGGCGTTCCTCGCGCCGGGCTCGCCGCTGTTCTCCGACGCGCTGACCGTGTCGCCGTACCTCGGGTACGGGTCGCTGGCGCCGGCCGTCTCGCTGGCGCGCGAGAGCGGCTGCGGGCTGTTCGTGCTCGCGCTGACGTCCAACCCCGAGGGCGGCGAGGTGCAGCACGCGGTCCGTTCCGACGGGCGGAACGTGGCGGCGACGGTGCTGGCCCACCTCGCGGCCGAGAACGCCGGGGAGGAGCCCCTGGGGTCCTTCGGGGCGGTCGTCGGGGCGACGCTGGGCGACCTCTCGTCGTACGACCTCGACATGGGCGGCGCGCTGCTCGCGCCGGGCGTGGGGGCGCAGGGGGCGACGGCCGCCGATCTGCCCCGGGTGTTCGGGGCGGCGCTGCCCCGGGTGGTGCCGAACGTCAGCCGGGGGGTGCTGCGGTTCGGGCCCGACGTGAAGGCGCTGCGGGAGGCGGCGGAGCGGATCGCCGGTGAGGTACGGGACGTGGTGGCGGGGTGACTCTTCGTGCGGGGACGGCCGTCGGCGGGCTCGGCGGCCGTGCGCGGAAACGGGCCCGACCGGCGGGTTCTCGCCTGCTTGAGGATGGATACATTCTCAAATCCGGGGAGTTTTGCGGCATATGTCCGGCCCCGTAGAGGCTGACCAGGACTTTTCCGCTGTTCTCGCTGACTCAGGCGGAGTTGGCCGCTAGTCTCCGACGGAGAGTGAACGGGCAAGCGTGTTGCTCGTGGCTCGCCAGGTGTGGGGCGACTAGGTTCCTCACCGGTCCGTATCCGACAGTTCGACATCCGAGGTGACGTAGGCGTGGCTCTTCCGCCCCTTACCCCCGAACAGCGCGCAGCCGCGCTCGAAAAGGCCGCCGCGGCTCGCCGGGAGCGGGCCGAGGTCAAGAATCGACTCAAGCACTCCGGCGCCTCCCTGCACGAGGTCATCAAGCAGGGCCAGGAGAACGACGTCATCGGCAAGATGAAGGTCTCGGCGCTTCTGGAGTCCCTGCCGGGCGTGGGCAAGGTCCGCGCCAAGCAGATCATGGAGCGACTCGGCATCTCCGAGAGCCGTCGCGTGCGCGGCCTCGGTTCCAACCAGATCGCTTCCCTGGAGCGTGAGTTCGGCAGCACCGGTTCCTGATCCCGGCACCGCCGGACAGGGCGTCCCGGGCACGCCGGGATTGCTGGAATAATCGCTGCATGGCTGCAACATTCCGGGGGACGACCCCCGAGCCCCCGGGCGTACGTCCGCGGCTGACCGTGCTCTCCGGCCCCTCGGGGGTCGGCAAGAGCACGGTCGTCGCCCATATGCGCAAGGCTCATCCCGAGGTGTGGCTCTCGGTGTCGGCGACGACCCGCAAGCCCCGCCCCGGTGAGAAGGACGGGGTCCACTACTTCTTCGTCAGCGACGACGAGATGGACAAGCTCATCGCCAACGGCGAGCTGCTGGAGTGGGCCGAGTTCGCCGGCAACCGCTACGGCACGCCCCGCGCGGCCGTGCTGGAGCGGCTGGAGAACGGCGAACCGGTGCTCCTGGAGATCGACCTCCAGGGCGCGCGGCAGGTCCGCGAGTCCATGGCCGACGCGCAACTGGTGTTCCTCGCGCCGCCCTCCTGGGAGGAGCTGGTGCGCAGGCTCACCGGGCGCGGGACCGAGGCGCCCGACGTGATCGAGCGTCGGCTCGACGCCGCCAAGGTCGAACTCGCGGCCGAGCCCGAGTTCGACGAGACGCTGGTCAACACCTCTGTCGAGGATGTGGCGCGTGAGCTGCTAGCCTTGATGGATGTGGTGTGACCGTTACGGTCACCAACATCTTTGAGCAACACAGTCTGAGATTCTTTCCCATCCACGGAAGGTAGAGCGTGTCCTCTTCCATCTCCGCGCCCGAGGGCATCATCAACCCTCCGATCGACGAGCTCCTCGAAGCCACGGACTCGAAGTACAGCCTCGTGATCTACGCGGCCAAGCGCGCCCGCCAGATCAACGCGTACTACTCGCAGCTCGGTGAGGGCCTTCTGGAGTACGTCGGTCCCCTCGTCGACACGCACGTCCACGAGAAGCCGCTGTCGATCGCGCTGCGCGAGATCAACGCCGGTCTGCTGACGTCCGAGGCCGTTCCGGACCCGGCGTAGCGGTAGACCTCGTAAGTACTACTGTCGGTTCGCGACCGACTTATCCACAGGCCCGGCAAGCACCTTGCCGGGCCTGTGGTGTGTCATGGGGGTACGGATTTCCGAGATCGCATCGGGGAGTGGGGAGTGACGGTGGACAAGCCCAAGGTCGTCCTGGGGGTCAGCGGTGGCATCGCCGCGTACAAGGCGTGCGAGCTGCTGCGCCGACTGACCGAATCGGGGCACGACGTCCGTGTCGTCCCCACCGCCTCCGCGCTGCACTTCGTCGGCGCCGCGACCTGGTCCGCGCTCTCCGGCCACCCGGTCTCGACGGAGGTCTGGGACGACGTCCACGAGGTGCCGCATGTCCGCATCGGCCAGGGCGCCGCCCTCGTCGTCGTCGCCCCGGCCACCGCCGACATGCTCGCCAAGGCCGCGCACGGCCTCGCGGACGACCTCCTCACCAACACGCTCCTGACCGCCCGCTGCCCCGTCGTCTTCGCCCCCGCCATGCACACGGAGATGTGGGAGCACCCGGCGACGCGGGAGAACGTGGCGACGCTGCGCCGCCGCGGAGCCGTCGTCATCGAACCGGCCGTCGGGCGCCTGACCGGCGTCGACACAGGCAAGGGCCGCCTGCCCGACCCGGCGGAGATCTTCGAGGTCTGCCGCAGGATCCTCGCGCGCGGGGTGCGCGAACCCGACCTCGCCGGGCGGCACGTCGTCGTCAGCGCGGGCGGCACCCGTGAACCCCTCGACCCCGTGCGCTTCCTCGGCAACCGCTCCTCCGGCAAGCAGGGCTACGCCCTCGCGCGGACGGCGGCGGCGCGCGGCGCTCGGGTCACGCTGATCGCGGCCAACACGACCCTGCCCGACCCGGCCGGCGTCGACGTCGTCCCGGTCGGCACGGCCGTCCAGATGCGGGAGGCGGTGCTGAAACACGCAGCGGACGCCGACGCGGTCGTGATGGCGGCGGCCGTCGCCGATTTCCGGCCCGAGACCTATGCGGCCGGGAAAATCAAGAAGCAGGACGGCCAGGAGCCGGCGCCCATCGTTCTCGTACGGAATCCGGACATTCTCGCGGAGATCTCGCAGAGCCGTTCGCACCCCGCACAGGTGGTCGTCGGGTTCGCCGCCGAGACCGACGACGTGCTCGCCAACGGGCGGGCCAAACTCGCCCGCAAAGGGTGCGATCTGCTGGTGGTGAACGAGGTGGGGGAGCGCCGCACGTTCGGCTCGGAGGAGAACGAGGCGGTCGTCCTGGGCGCCGACGGCAGCGAGACCGCCGTACCGCACGGGCCCAAGGAGAACCTGGCCGAAACCGTATGGGACCTGGTGACGCGGAGACTCGAATGACGGTTGGATCCGCACCCCGGACCCACTGGAGACTCGCTCTCTTCGGGCACGGCGGCTCTTTCCAAGGCCGCCGGGCATTGGGCAGAATGCCTGTGCCGCAGCTCATCGCGCTCCCGAGAGGCGAGACAGGTGGGCCGGTGGCGGAGGACGACCGATAAGCTGTTCCCGGACCGCACCGGGCGCAGCTCCCGGCGTCGTCCGCCAATGATCAGCCAGCAGCCGCTGCAACCACAGGGAGCGTTGTGTCCCGTCGCCTGTTCACCTCGGAGTCCGTGACCGAAGGTCACCCCGACAAGATCGCTGACCAGATCAGCGACACGATTCTCGACGCGCTGCTGCGCGAGGACCCCACGTCCCGGGTCGCCGTCGAGACGCTGATCACGACGGGCCTCGTGCACGTCGCCGGTGAGGTCACCACCCAGGCGTACGCGCCGATCCCGCAGCTGGTGCGGGAGAAGATCCTGGAGATCGGCTACGACTCCTCGAAGAAGGGCTTCGACGGCGCGTCCTGCGGCGTCTCCGTGTCCATCGGCGCGCAGTCCCCCGACATCGCGCAGGGTGTCGACACCGCGTACGAGTCCCGGGTCGAGGGCGACGAGGACGAGCTGGACAAGCAGGGCGCCGGCGACCAGGGCCTGATGTTCGGCTACGCGTCCGACGAGACGCCGACTCTCATGCCGCTGCCGATCTTCCTCGCGCACCGCCTCTCCAAGCGCCTCTCGGACGTCCGCAAGAACGGGACCATCCCCTACCTGCGCCCCGACGGCAAGACGCAGGTCACCATCGAGTACGACGGCGACAAGGCCGTCCGCCTCGACACGGTCGTCGTCTCCTCGCAGCACGCCTCCGACATCGACCTTGAGTCGCTGCTCGCGCCCGACATCCGCGAGTTCGTCGTCGAGCCCGAGCTGAAGGCGCTGCTGGACGACGGGATCAAGCTCGACACCGAGAACTACCGCCTCCTGGTCAACCCGACCGGCCGCTTCGAGATCGGCGGCCCGATGGGCGACGCCGGCCTCACCGGCCGCAAGATCATCATCGACACGTACGGCGGCTTCGCCCGCCACGGCGGCGGTGCCTTCTCCGGCAAGGACCCGTCCAAGGTCGACCGCTCCGCCGCGTACGCGATGCGCTGGGTCGCCAAGAACGTCGTCGCCGCGGGCCTCGCCTCCCGCTGCGAGGTCCAGGTCGCCTACGCCATCGGCAAGGCCGAGCCCGTCGGCCTCTTCGTCGAGACCTTCGGCACCCACAAGGTCGACGTCGACAAGATCGAGAAGGCCATCGACGAGGTCTTCGACCTCCGTCCCGCCGCGATCATCCGCGACCTCGACCTCCTGCGGCCGATCTACGCCCAGACCGCCGCCTACGGCCACTTCGGCCGTGAGCTGCCCGACTTCACCTGGGAGAAGACGGACCGGGTGGACGCGCTGCGCAAGGCCGCGGGCCTGTAGGCCCCCGTTTTTCCCGCAAGGCCCGGCGCTCCTCTCCAGGAACGCCGGGCCTTCGGCGTGTCTCAGGCCCGCGGGTAACCGGCCTTGGCCAGCTCCTTGGCCAGACCGGCGAGGTCGGCCTCGGAGTTCAGCCGGGCGACGACGTCCTCGGTCAGGGGGCGTGAGGCGAGGACGTGGCGTATCGCGTCCAGGTCCACCTCGGTCTCGTAGTAGTCCTCCGCCCACTCCTGGAACGCCTCCGGAGAGCGGTCCACCAGCAGGGCGAACAGGTACCGGGCGCCGTCGGGGTCCCCGTCGAAAGGCAGACGGTGACGACCGGCATGCCGTCCTCGTCGGTGAACGAGGGCTCCCCGAGGTACGGCGCGAACGCCTCGGGGACCTGGTCGAGGACGCCCGGCCACGGGCCGTCGTTCTGGTACGGGCTCATGGGGGATTCGTGGGCGAAGCCGCGCACGTAGGCGCCGGCCCGGGAGAACACGATGGAGTACTCGTCCCCCGAGCCGTTGCGCATCGACGCCGTCTCCTCGCTCTCCGACCAGTTCGTGTCGAACGAGTGGCAGCGATCGGCCCACTCGGGACTCAGGATCGCCTCCAGGACAGCCAGCGAGCGGCAGTGGTCACGCAGCGCGGTGATATCGGGCAGTCGGCGGACTCCTTCTGGGAGCGCGGGGGCGTTGTCAGTGGGGTTTGGTATGTATGGGGGTGTGAGCAGTGTGAACGGGTCGGGGAGTGGGGGCGGGGTGGGGGCTGAGCAGTTGGCCTTGATGCGGGAGGGGGTGCGGAAGGCGAAGGGGGAGAGGGCGAAGCCGGGGACGTGGCGGGGGGCCGCGTTGGCGGGGGAGTTGCCGGTGGCGCGGGTGTTGGTGGACAAGGGGGTGTTGCATCTGGATCGGTTGTTTGATTACGCGGTGCCGGCCGAGTTGGACGCGGTGGCGCAGCCGGGGGTGCGGGTGCGGGTGCGGTTCGGGGCGGGGCGGGGGAAGGTGCGGGGCGGGCGGCGTGAGGGGGGTGGGCTCGTCGACGGGTTTGTGGTCGAGCGGGTGGCTCGGTCCGATTACTCCGGGCCGTTGGCCGCGTTGGCTCAGGTGGTGTCGTCCGAGGTGGTGCTGGGGCCCGAGTTGCTGGCGCTTGCGCGGGGGGTGGCCGATCGGTACGCCGGGAGTCTGGCCGATGTGGTGCAGTTGGCCGTGCCGCCGCGCAGTGCGCGGGCCGAGCGGAAGGCTTCGCCCGCGCCGCTGCCGCCGCCCGCCGTGCCGTCGGCGGGGGGCTGGGAGCGGTACGAGAACGGGGCCGCGTTCGTCGAGGCGCTGGCGCGCGGCGGGGCGCCCCGGGCCGTGTGGAACGCGTTGCCGGGGAGCGGGTGGGGCGAGGAGGTGGCGCGAGCCGTGGGGGCCACGCTCGCGTCGGGGCGCGGCGCCCTGGTCGTCGTCCCCGACGGGCGGGACGTCGGGCGGGTGGACGCCGCGCTGCGGGACGTCCTCGGCGCGGGGCGGCACGCCGTGCTGACCGCCGACGCCGGGCCCGAGAAGCGGTACCGGGAGTGGCTTGCCGTGCTGCGGGGCTCCGTGCGGGCGGTCGTCGGGACCCGGGCCGCGATGTTCGCGCCCGTGCGGGACCTGGGGCTGGTCGTGGTGTGGGACGACGGGGACGGCAGCCACAGCGAGCCGCACGCCCCTCAGCCGCATGTGCGGGACGTGCTGCTGCTGCGGGCCGCGCAGTCGAAGTGCGGGTTCCTGCTGGGGAGTTGGAGCTGCACCGTGGAGGCCGCGCAGCTCGTCGAGAGCGGGTGGGCGCGGCCGGTCGTCGCGCGGCGGGAGCAGGTGCGGTCGGCCGCGCCGCTGGTGCGGACCGTGGGGGACCAGGATCTCGCGCGCGACGAGGCGGCGCGGGCGGCCCGGCTGCCCACGCTCGCCTGGCAGGCCGTGCGGGACGGGCTGCGGGACGGGCCGGTGCTGGTACAGGTGCCCCGTCGGGGGTACGTGCCCCGGATGGCCTGCGCGCAGTGCCGTGAGGCCGCGCGGTGCCGGCACTGCGCCGGGCCGCTGGAGGGGAAGGACGGGGGCGGGCTCGCGTGCGGGTGGTGCGGGCGGGGGGAGATGGCCTGGCGGTGTCCCGAGTGCGGGGGCGTGCGCCTGCGGGCCCAGGTCGTGGGGGCCCGGCGGACGGCCGAGGAGCTGGGACGGGCGTTTCCCACCGTGCCGGTGCGGACGTCCGGACGGGAGCAGGTGCTCGACACCGTGCCGGGGGTGCCGGCGCTCGTCGTGAGCACGCCCGGGGCCGAGCCCGTCGCCGAGGGGGGATACGCCGCGGCCCTGCTGCTCGACGGGTGGGCCATGCTCGGACGGCCCGATCTGCGCGCCGGTGAGGAGGCGCTGCGGCGGTGGATCGCGGCGGCCTCGCTGGTGCGGGGGCAGGAGGAGGGGGGGACCGTCGTCGTGGTCGCCGAGCCGACACTCCGGGCCGTGCAGGCGCTGGTGCGGTGGGATCCCGTGGGGCATGCCGTGCGGGAGCTGGCCGAACGCGCCGAGTTGGGGTTTCCGCCGGTCTCCCGGATGGCCTCCGTGTCCGGGCGGGCGGAGGCGGTGGCCGCGTTCCTCGCCGTCGCCGAACTGCCCCCGGAGGCCGAGGTGTTGGGGCCCGTTCCCGTGCCGGTGACTCCCGCCGGGCGGCCTCGGCGGGTGGGTGGGCCGCCGCCGGGGGAGCGGTGGGAGCGGGCGCTGGTCCGGGTGCCGCCGGGGCGGGGCGGGGCGCTGGCCTCCGCGTTGAAGGCGGCGCAGGTCGCGAGGATGGGGCGGGGGAGCGGGGGGGAGGAAGGGAGAGTTTGGGTTCGGGTGGATCCGGCGGATATCGGGTGAGGGGTGGGGGATGCCGGTGGTGGCGCGGCCGGTTGTGGGTGGGGGCGGTGCGCGGGGCGGGTGCGGGTGCGTCGTGGTTGTTCGCGCAGTTCCCCGCGCCCCTGAGGTGGGTGGGTGTGCGTGGGTCGGTGGCTGCGGGTGCGTTGTGGCTGGTCGCGCCTGCGCGGCGGTAGCCGCATTGATACGGCCCCGCGCCCCTGAGGTGGGTGGGGGTGTGCGTGGGTCGGTGGCTGCGGGTGCGTTGTGGCTGGTCGCGCCTGCGCGGCGGTAGCCGCATTGATACGGCCCCGCGCCCCTGAGGTGCGTGGAGGTGTGCGTGGATCAGTGGCTGCGGGTTCGTCGTGGCTGGGCACGCCTTGCGGTGGGTCCGCGAATCGATACAGCCCCGCGCCTCTCGGGTGCAGGCGCGTACGGAGCTTGGTGGGCGCGTTGCGGCCGGCCGGGCATGCCCCGCGATGGAGCCGTCGGCCGGTGTTGTCCCGCGCCGCTGAGATCTCGCGCCTCTCCGGCTCCGCGCCGCTGGGGTCTCGCCCCAGCCGGTATGCCGCTGCCCCCTCGGGATCGGCGAGAGGGCAGAGGGGGGTGGGGTGGGAGGTCAGCCGTTGCGGGGGCTGGGGAAGGTGGGGGTGCGCGGGTCCTCGCGGAGGGAAGGGCTGCCCGCCGTCGGCTGGGTGGGCATGGAGCGGGCCGCGGGGACCGTGGGGACGGTGGTGATGCCGCCGCCCACGTTGAGGGTGCGGGCGGGAGCCGGTTCCGGGGCGAGGTCCGTCGCGTCCTGTGCCGAGGCGGGGGTCGTGCGGCGGGCGCCGTAGCGACGGTGGACCGCCTGCTTCGTGACGCCGAGCGCGGAGCCGACGGCGTCCCACGAGAAGCCGAGGGAGCGGTCGAACTCGACCGCCGCCGTCACCAGCGTCTCCACGCTGTCCCGGAGTTCCTGGGCGAGGCGGACGGTGGGGGCGGGGGCGCGGCCGTAGACGACGAAGCCCGTGGAGGGGCCGGAGCGGCGGGGGCGGTAGACGTTGCCGAGCTGGGCGGTGAGCGTGCGCAGTGCGTCCACCTGGCGGCGGACCCGCTCGATGTCCCGCACCAGCAAGTGCAGGCTGGCCCGAGCCTGGGCGTCGTGGGTTGCGTGGTCGGCCATGAACAAGCCTCTCGAACCGGCGTGAAGAGATAGGGGTCAACTCTTTCTTGACCAACGCGGATTCGCTCCCCGGGTCACGGGGTGGGGGCGTATGGGCATATGCGTACGCCCCCCGGCTCGCTTTCCCGTGCCGCGAGCCCGGCTCTTAGACTGATGTGCTGGCCGTGTCCGTTCGTCTCGTCCGAGAGGTTCCGCCGTTCCATGAGGCTTGTCTTCGCAGGTACCCCAGAGGTCGCCGTTCCCGCTCTGGACGCGCTCATCGACTCCGGGCGGCACGAGGTCGTCGCGGTCGTGACGCGGCCGGACGCGCCGGCGGGGCGGGGGCGCAGGCTGGTCGCCTCGCCGGTGGCCGAGCGGGCCATGGAGGCCGGGATCGAGGTGCTGAAGCCGGCGCGCCCGCGTGAACCCGAGTTCCTGGACCGGCTCCGGGAGATCGGCCCCGACTGCTGCCCTGTCGTCGCGTACGGGGCGCTGCTGCCCAAGGTCGCGCTCGACGTGCCCGCCCGGGGCTGGGTGAACCTGCACTTCTCGCTGCTGCCCGCCTGGCGGGGTGCCGCGCCCGTGCAGCACTCGATCATGGCCGGGGACGAGATCACCGGGGCGTCCACGTTCCTCATCGAGGAAGGGCTCGACTCCGGGCCCGTGTACGGCACCGTGACGGAGGAGGTCCGGGCCACCGACACCAGCGGGGATCTCCTCACGCGCCTCGCCTTCGCCGGCGCCGGCCTGCTCGCGGCGACCATGGACGGCATCGAGGACGGGACGCTGGACGCCGTGCCGCAGCCCGCCGAGGGCATCTCCCTCGCGCCGAAGATCACCGTCGAGGACGCCCGCGTCGAGTGGCGGGCCCCGGCGCTGCGCGTCGACCGGGTCGTCCGGGGCTGCACCCCCGCGCCCGGCGCCTGGACCACGTTCCGCGGCGAGCGCCTGAAGCTGATCCAGGTGACCCCGCTGCCCGACCGCAACGGGCTCGCCCCCGGGCAGTTGGCCGTCGGGAAGAACAACGTGTACGTCGGGACCGGCTCGTACGCCGTCGAGTTGCTGTGGGTGCAGGCCCAGGGCAAGAAGCCGATGCGGGCCGCGGACTGGGCCCGGGGCGTCCGGGGGGCGGACGGGGAGACGCTGGGGCTGTAGCGCGGGTCCGGTGGGCGGCCGGGCGTCGGGTACGGGGTGGCTGGACGGGGGCCTCGTCGCCTGCCCGCGCCGACGGGGTGCCGCCGCGCCTGCCCGTGCCGCCTGGGGGGTGATGTCTCGCTGGGTGGTGTGCCGGCGCGGAGCCGGCGGATCGCATCGGCGCGTCGGCGCCTGTGGACGGCACGCGTCGCGGCCGGGCAGGCGGGCCCGCGGCAGCCGCCTCGGCTCCGGGGCGAGACCGACGGCCCCGCACGGTCACACCACCCGACGGGGCATCACCGCCTGGGGGTGCTCCCTGCTCGAAGAGCCCGAAGGAGCACGACACGGTCGCCCGCGGTCGCGGAGGGGTGTGGGTGGGTCCGGGTCGGCGGGGTCCGGTCGCGGCTGTGGGCGGGGCGCGTCGGCGGCGTAGGCTTGGCGCATCCCCCGTCCTGAAAACCGGAGCACCTTTTTCGTGAGTGAGACCTCTGCGCGCCCGCACAAGACCGGCAAGCCGTACCGGCGGCCCAAGAAGGACCCCGTCCGGATGCTGGCGTTCGAGGTGTTGCGGGCGGTGGACGAGCGGGACGCGTACGCGAATCTGGTGCTGCCCCCGCTGCTCAGGAAGGCCCGGGAGAAGGGCGACTTCGACGGGCGTGACGCCGCCCTCGCGACGGAGCTGGTGTACGGCACGCTCCGCCGACAGGGCACCTACGACTCGGTCATCGCCGCCTGTATCGACCGCCCGCTGCGCGAGGTCGACCCCCCTGTCCTCGACGTCCTAAGCCTGGGCGCCCATCAGCTGCTGGGCACCCGGATCCCCACCCACGCCGCGGTCTCCGCGTCCGTCGAGCTGGCGCGTGTCGTGCTCGGCGACGGCCGCGCCAAGTTCGTCAACGCGGTGCTGCGGAAGATCGCGCAGGACGACCTGGACGGCTGGGTGGAGAAGGTCGCCCCGCCCTACGACGACGACCCCGAGGACCACCTGGCCGTCGTCCACTCGCACCCCAGGTGGGTCGTGTCGGCGCTGTGGGACTCGCTGGGCGGCGGCAGGGCCGGCATCGAGGAGCTGCTGGCGGCGGACAACGAGCGTCCCGAGGTGACCCTCGTCGCGCGGCCCGGCAGGTCGGACGTCCGGGAGCTGCTGGCGGAGGACGCCGCCGTCCCCGGCCGCTGGTCGCCGTACGCCGCGCGGCTGACGGAGGGCGGGGAGCCCGGAGCCGTCGACGCCGTGCGCGAGGGGCGGGCCGGGGTGCAGGACGAGGGCAGTCAGCTGGTCGCGCTGGCCCTGGCGAACGCCCCCCTGGACGGCCCCGACGCACGCTGGCTCGACGGCTGCGCCGGACCCGGCGGAAAGGCCGCGCTGCTCGCCGCCCTCGCCGCCGAGCGGGGCGCGACCCTGCTGGCGTCGGAGAAGCAGCCGCACCGCGCCGGCCTGGTCGCGAAGGCGTTGGCCGGCAACCCGGGCCCGTACCAGGTCATCACGGCCGACGGCACTCGTCCGCCGTGGCGCCCCGGCGTCTTCGACCGCGTGCTGATGGACGTCCCCTGCACCGGCCTCGGCGCCCTGCGCCGCCGTCCGGAGGCCCGCTGGCGGCGTCGTCCGGAGGATCTTGAGGGGTTCGGGCCGTTGCAGCGGGGGCTGCTGCGGACGGCGCTGGAGGCGGTGCGCGTCGGCGGGGTCGTCGGGTACGCGACCTGTTCGCCGCACCTCGCGGAGACGCGGGCGGTCGTCGCGGACGTGCTCAAGCAGGTCCCGGGGGCCGACCTGATCGATGCGCGCCCCCTGCTGCCGGGTGTGCCGGGGCTGGGGGAGGGGCCGGACGTCCAGCTGTGGCCGCATGTGCACGGCACGGACGCGATGTACCTGGCCCTGATCCGCCGCACCGGCTGACCCGATCCGCCGCACCGGCTGAGCGCACCGGCCGAGTGGATCATCGTACGAAAGAGTAAAGGCGAGGCAAATGAGATCATCGCACTAAAGTCTCCCCACCTCCCCCACCGGTGCTCCCCGCCCGGCCCGGACGTGGGAGGCTAGCCCCATGGCCGTGCAGATCAACCCCAGCATCCTCTCCGCCGACTTCGCCCGCCTCGCCGACGAGGCCAAGGCCGTCGAAGGCGCCGACTGGCTCCACGTCGACGTCATGGACAACCACTTCGTCCCGAACCTCACGCTCGGCGTCCCGATCGTGGAGTCGCTGGCGAAGGCGACGGACACCCCGCTGGACTGCCACCTGATGATCGAGGACCCGGACCGCTGGGCCCCGCAGTACATCGAGGCCGGCGCCTCCTCGGTCACCTTCCACGTGGAGGCCGCCGCCGCCCCCGTCCGCCTGGCCCGCGAGATCCGCGCCAAGGGCGGCCGGGCGTCGATGGCCCTGAAGCCGGCGACGCCGATCGAGCCGTACGAGGACCTGCTCCCCGAGCTGGACATGCTGCTGATCATGACCGTCGAGCCGGGCTTCGGCGGCCAGGCGTTCCTGGACATCATGCTGCCGAAGATCCGCCGCACCCGGCAGCTCATCGACAAGCACGGCCTCGACCTCTGGCTCCAGGTCGACGGCGGTGTCTCGGCGGGCACCATCGAACGGTGCGCGGAGGCCGGCGCGGACGTCTTCGTCGCCGGTTCGGCCGTGTACGGCGCCGAGGACCCGGCCGCCGCGGTGCGCGGTCTGCGCGCCCAGGCCGAGGCCGCGTGCGACCACCGGGCCACGGGCAGGTGAACGAACCCCGTAGTGCAGCCCTTCCGGGCTGATCAAGACCGCCGGATCTGCGAGGATGAACGGCGAATCCAGAGTGTGAAACAGCAGTGAGGAGATCGCCGTGTCGGGTATGTCGGCGGGCCGTTCGGCCATGCGGATGGGACCCGCGGAGCTGGTGCAGGCGGCGGCCATGGCCCGCCGCTTCTACCTGGAGGGCAAGTCCAAGATCCAGATCGCGGAGGAGTTCGGCGTCAGCCGCTTCAAGGTGGCCCGGGTCCTGGAGACCGCGCTCGAACGGGATCTCGTCCGCATCGAGATCCGGGTACCGGCCGAGCTGGACGCCGAGCGGTCCGACGCGCTGCGCGCCCGCTACGGTCTGCGGCACGCCGTCGTGGTCGAGTCACCGGCCGAGGCGGAGGAGACCCCCGACCCCGAGAACCTGGGGGAGGTGGCCGCCGACCTGCTCGGCGAACTCGTCGACGAGGGCGACGTCCTGGGCCTGGCCTGGGGCCGCTCCACCATCCACATGGCGGCGGCCCTCGACCGGCTGCCCCCGTGCACGGTGGTGCAGCTGACGGGCGTGTACGACGCGGGCACCGCCGAGCGCGGCTCCGTGGAGGCGGTGCGCCGGGCGGCCCAGGTGTCCGGCGGCGACGCCCACCCCATCTACGCGCCCATGCTGCTGCCGGACGCGGCCACGGCCTCCGCCCTGCGCAGCCAGACGGGGATCTCCCGGGCCTTCGAGTACTTCGACAAGGTCACGGTCGCCTGCGTCTCCATCGGCTCCTGGGAGCCGGGCATCTCCACGGTCCACGACATGCTGACGGACGAGGAGCGGGCCCACTACTCCTCGCTCGGCGTCGCGGCCGAGATGTCCGCGCACCTCTTCGACTCCGACGGACGCCGGGTCGGCCGCGACCTCGGCGAGCGGTGCATCACCGTCAAGGCCGACCAGCTCCGCCGGATCCCCGAGGTCGTCGCGATCGCGGGCGGGCAGCGCAAGGCGGCGGCGATCGACGCGGTGCTCAGGTCGGGGCTGGTCACCAGCCTCGTCACGGACACCTCGGCGGCGGACTACCTGATGGCGGCGGGGCCCACCCCCAAGCCGGCGCTGAACCGCGCCGACCCGGACGGACCCTGACAGAAGGTCACCCGGTGACGGCCGTGGCAGCATCGGCGTCATGCTGCTGCGGTTCGTCTCCCGGGTGTTGCTGTGTCTGCTGGTCCTGGTCGGAGGTGTCGCCGGATGTTCGTCGGAACACCGCGCCCAGGATGCGACCGGCCTCGCCACCGTCAAGGCCGCCGACCTCCCCGCCGAGGCGCGCAGGACCCTCGCCCTCATCGACAAGGGCGGGCCCTATCCCTACTCCCGCGACGGCGTCGTCTTCGGGAACTTCGAGGGGCGGCTGCCGAAGCGGAAGCGCGGCTACTACCACGAGTACACGGTGAAGACCCCGGGTTCGCGCGACCGGGGCGCCCGGCGCATTGTCACGGGACAGGGCGGCGAGATCTACTACACCGATGATCACTACGACTCGTTCCGGACGGTACTGAGATGACCGACATCGTGATCGACCTCGACGGCGTCACCGACAGGCCCGGCCTGATGGACCGTTTCGCCGACGGCCTGAACCTGCCCGACTGGTTCGGCCGCAACTGGGACGCGCTGGCCGACGTCCTGCGTGATGTCCCCGAGGGGCGGCGGGTCGTCGTCCGGGACTGGCGGGCGTACGCCAAGGCGCGGCCCGAGGAGTGGGAGATCGCGCTCGACGTCCTCCAGGAGGCCGACCTGCCGGTCGTCCTCGCCCTGTAGGAAGCTCCAGACGCCGCCCCCGCAGCCTGGACGTTTCTCCCGGAGTCCGATTCGGACCCTTCGTGGGAGAATCAAGTACGTGCGTTTTCTCAATGACATCAAGCCCGCGTACGACCTCACCTACGACGACGTCTTCATGGTGCCCAGCCGCAGCGCGGTCGGCTCGCGCCAGGCCGTGGACCTCCGCTCGCCGGACGGCACGGGGACGACGATCCCGCTGGTCGTCGCCAACATGACCGCGATCGCGGGGCGCCGGATGGCCGAGACGGTCGCCCGGCGCGGCGGGCTCGTCGTCATTCCGCAGGACATCCCCATCGACGTCGTCACGGACGTCGTCGGCTGGGTCAAGAGCCGGCACCTCGTCCTCGACACCCCCATCGTGCTCTCGCCCCAGCAGACCGTCGCCGACGCGCTCGCGCTGCTGCCGAAGCGGGCGCACAACGCCGGGGTCGTCGTCGACGGGGAGCGCCGGCCCGTCGGCGTCGTCACCGACCAGGACCTCACCGGCGTCGACCGGTTCACGCAGCTCGGCGAGGTCATGTCGCGTGACCTGCTGCTGCTCGACGCGGACATCGACCCCCGCGAGGCGTTCAACACGCTCGACGGCGCGAACCGCCGGTACGCGCCCGCCGTCGACGCGGACGGCAGGCTCGCGGGCATCCTCACCCGCAAGGGCGCGCTGCGGGCCACGCTCTACAGCCCCGCCGTCGACGGCGAGGGGCGGCTGCGGATCGCCGCCGCCGTCGGGATCAACGGGGACGTCGCGGGCAAGGCCAAGCAGCTCCTCGACGCCGGGGTGGACACGCTCGTCATCGACACGGCGCACGGGCACCAGGAGTCGATGATCAGCGCGATCCGTACCGTGCGGGCGCTGGACCCCAGGGTGCCGATCGTCGCCGGGAACATCGTCTCCGCCGAGGGCGTGCGGGACCTCATCGAGGCCGGCGCCGACATCATCAAGGTCGGGGTGGGCCCCGGCGCGATGTGCACGACCCGCATGATGACCGGCGTCGGCCGGCCGCAGTTCTCCGCCGTCCTCGAATGCGCCGCCGAGGCCCGCAAGCACGGCAAGCACGTCTGGGCCGACGGCGGTGTCCGCCACCCCCGCGACGTCGCGATGGCGCTGGCCGCCGGGGCGTCCAACGTGATGATCGGCTCCTGGTTCGCCGGCACGTACGAGTCGCCGGGCGACCTCCAGCAGGACGCGAACGGGCGCCTCTACAAGGAGTCCTTCGGCATGGCCTCCGCGCGCGCCGTGCGCAACCGCACCTCCGACGAGTCCGCCTACGACCGCGCCCGCAAGGCCCTGTTCGAGGAGGGCATCTCCACGTCCCGCATGTTCCTCGACCCGGCCCGCCCCGGCGTGGAGGACCTGATCGACTCCGTCATCGCCGGCGTCCGCTCCTCCTGCACCTACGCGGGCGCCGGCTCCCTCGCCGAGTTCGAGGAGAAGGCCGTCGTCGGCATCCAGAGCGCGGCGGGCTACGCGGAGGGCAAGCCGCTGCACGCGAGCTGGAGTTGACGGCTGGCGGACCGGGGTGGGCGCGTTCTGGCGCCGTGCGCATGGAGATCATGGCCTGCCGCTTCCGCGACCTCTTCACGCTGGAGGAGGTGATGCCGTCGAACAGTGTCGACGGCAGTCACCCCGCCCGCTTCGCCCGGCAGCGGGGCGGGCGCGGCACCTACCTGATCCCCTGGCTGGACGGCCGGCCCGTCGGGCACGCGGAGGTCCGCTGGACCGGCTGCGAGGCGCCCGAGGTGCAGGCCGCCCACCCCGGCTGCCCCGAGATCAACGGCCTGTTCGTCTGGCCCGAGGAACTGCGCTCGCAGGGCATCGGGACGGCGCTGATCCGGGCCGCCGAGGAACCGGCGCTCACGCGGGCGCGGCTCGGGTACCGGCCCGGTGTGCGGTACGTCGACCGGTGGTCCTACCGCGACCCGGCCGGCGGCCTCCAGGAGCACGCCGACCGTGCCGGTTCCTCACCAGAGGGCTGAGCTGCTGAGATCGGCTCGGGGCGTGGTCTACTGCGGTATGTGTTGAACGACCTGGACGAACGTATCGTGCACGCTCTCGCCGAGGACGCCCGGCGGTCCTACGCGGACATCGGGCAGCTCGTCGGGCTGTCGGCGCCGGCTGTGAAGCGGCGGGTGGACCGGTTGCGGGAGAGCGGGGCGATCACCGGGTTCACCGTCCGGGTCGACCCGGTGGCGTTGGGGTGGCAGACCGAGGGGTTCGTCGAGATCTACTGCCGGCGCAACACCACGCCGGACACGATCCGACGGGGGCTCGAGCGGTACCAGGAGGTGGTGGCCGCGTCGACCGTCACCGGGGACGCCGACGCCGTCGCGCAGGTCTTCGCCTCCGACATGCGGCACTTCGAGCGGGTGCTCGAGCGGATCGCGGGGGAGCCGTTCGTGGAGCGGACGAAGTCGGTGCTGGTGCTGTCGCCGCTGCTGAGGCGGTTCTCGCCCCGTTGAGGGGCCTGCGCTCGCCCCGTCGAGGGGCCCGCGCAACGAATCGCCGCCCCGGCCTCCCCTTGCGCAACGAATCGCTCAGCGGTGTGCAATGGGTGCCTATTGTCCGCCCGGCCCGGCCGACCGTACGGTCTTATCTGGCCCCCGACACCCCTTCCGCCCCAGGTGAGGACACGTATGCGCATCGCCCTGCTCCAGAGTTCCGGACGTCCGGGCTCGGTCGGCGAGAACCTGAAGGTGCTCGGCGAGGCGGCCGGGCGGGCGGCGCGGGCGGGGGCGGAGCTGCTGGTGGCGCCGGAGCTGTTCCTGACGGGATACGCGATCGGCGACGGCGTCGGACGCCTTGCGGAACCGGCCGACGGCGACTCGGCGGACGCGGTCGCGGACCTTGCCGCGCGGCACGGCCTGGCGATCGCGTACGGGTACCCCGAGCGGGCCGGGGACGACGTCTTCAACGCCGCCCAGGTGATCTCGGCGACCGGCGACCGGCTCGCGGGCTACCGCAAGACCCACCTCTTCGGCTGCTTCGAGCGCGACCACTTCACCCCCGGCGAGCAGCCCGTCGTCCAGGCGGAACTGGGCGGGCTGAGGGTCGGCCTGATGATCTGCTACGACGTCGAGTTCCCGGAGAACGTCCGGGCGCACGCCCTCGCCGGCACCGACCTCCTGATCGTCCCGACGGCCCAGATGAGCCCCTTCCAGTTCGTCGCCGAGTCGATGATCCCGGTGCGCGCGTTCGAGAGCCAGCTGTACCTCGCGTACGTCAACCGGGTCGGTGAGGAAGGGGAGTTCGACTTCGTCGGCCTGTCCGTGCTGGCCGGGCCCGACGGTATCGCCCGCGCCCGCGCCGGGAAGGACGAGGAACTGCTGCTCGCCGATATCGACCCCGTCCTCCTCGCCGCCTCCCGCGAGGCCAACCCCTATCTCGCCGACCGCCGTCCGGACCTGTACCGGTCCCTGACCCGCTAGGAACTCGAACCCCGATGACGTCCATGGTGCCCAACGCGGTGGAGCACACCGACGCGCAGCAGCCGCCGATCACGATGTTCGGGCCGGACTTCCCCTACGCCTACGACGACTACCTCGCCCACCCGGCCGGGCTCGGGCAGATCCCCGCGACCGAGCACGGCGCCGAGGTCGCGATCATCGGCGGCGGCCTGTCGGGGATCGTCGCCGCGTACGAACTGATGCGGATGGGCCTCAAGCCGGTCGTGTACGAGGCCGATCAGATCGGCGGGCGGCTGCGGACGGTCGGCTTCGAGGGCTGCGACCCCTCGCTGACCGCCGAGATGGGCGCGATGCGCTTCCCGCCGTCCTCCACGGCGCTCCAGCACTACATCGACCTCGTCGGCCTTGAGACCCGCCCGTTCCCCAACCCCCTCGCGGAGACGACGCCTTCGACGGTCGTCGACCTCAAGGGCGAGTCCCACTACGCCGAGACGATCGACGACCTCCCGCAGGTGTACCGGGACGTCGCCGAGGCGTGGGCCAAGTGCCTTGAGGAAGGCGCCGAGTTCAGCGAGATGAACCGGGCGCTGCGCGAGCGGGACGTCCCCCGGATCCGGGAGATCTGGGCGCGGCTCGTCGAACAGCTCGACAACCAGACGTTCTACGGGTTCCTGTGCGCCTCCGAGGCGTTCAGGTCGTTCAGGCACCGCGAGATCTTCGGCCAGGTCGGCTTCGGCACCGGCGGCTGGGACACCGACTTCCCCAACTCGATCCTGGAGATCCTGCGCGTCGTCTACACCGAGGCCGACGACCACCACCGGGGCATCGTCGGCGGCTCGCAGCAACTCCCCCTGCGGCTCTGGGAGTCGGCGCCCGAGAAGCTGGTCCACTGGCCCTACGGGACGTCCCTCAAGACCCTGCACGCCGGCGGTGAACCCCGGCCCGCCGTCACCCGCCTGCACCGCACCGCCGGGAACCGGATCACCGTCACCGACGCGGACGGCGAGATCCGCACGTACCGGGCGGCCGTGTTCACCGCGCAGTCCTGGATGCTGCTGTCCAAGATCGTGTGCGACGACGACCTCTTCCCGGTCGACCACTGGACGGCCATCGAGCGCACCCACTACATGGAGAGCTCCAAGCTGTTCGTCCCCGTCGACCGCCCGTTCTGGCTCGACAAGGACCCGGTGACCGGGCGCGACGTCATGTCGATGACCCTCACCGACCGGATGACGCGCGGGACCTACCTCCTCGACGACGGCCCCGACAAGCCGGCGGTGATCTGCCTCTCGTACACCTGGTGCGACGACAGCCTCAAGTGGCTGCCGCTGTCGGCGAACGAGCGGATGGAGGTCATGCTGAAGTCGCTCGGCGAGATCTATCCGGACGTCGACATCAGGCGGCACGTCATCGGCAGCCCGGTGACCGTGTCCTGGGAGAACGAGCCTTATTTCATGGGCGCGTTCAAGGCCAACCTGCCCGGTCACTACCGCTACCAGCGGCGCCTGTTCACCCACTTCATGCAGGACCGGCTGCCGGCCGACAGCCGGGGGCTGTTCCTCGCCGGTGACGACATCTCCTGGACCGCCGGATGGGCCGAGGGGGCCGTGCAGACCGCGTTGAACGCCGTGTGGGGCGTCATGCACCACTTCGGCGGCGAGACCGACGCGAGCAACCCGGGTCCTGGGGACGTGTACGACGAGATCGCGCCGGTCGAACTTCCCGAAGACTGAGGCCGGTTGGTCAACTCTCGTCGCGGGAGCGTCAGTCGGGCAGCGGGGTGAGCAGCATGCGCCCCGCGAAGCCGACCGCCGCGTCCAGCCGTTCCCCGAACTCCTCGGTGAGATCGGGGAACCGGCGCAGCGCCCACAGCGCACGCGCCGCCGACCAGGTCGCCGACCGCGCCCGCTCCAGACTCCAGGAACCCAGCAGATGGGTGAGCGGATCGGCGAGCTGGAGCAGGTCGGGGCCCGGCATCAACTCCTCCCGGATCCGCTCCTCCAGCGTCACGAGGAGATCGCCGACCTGGTCGAACTCGTCCTCCAGCTCGGCCGGTTCACACCCCAGCTCGTGGCAGGCGTCCACGACGGCGAGCGCCAGGTCGTGCCCGATGTGCGCGTTGATCCCGGCCAGCGCGAACTGCAGCGGACGCACGCCCGGATGGCGGCGCATCTGGAACAGGGGGCGCCAACAGGCGGGCGTCCGGCGGTCGTTCACCATCGCGTCGACGGCGTCCAGGTACCGCTCGGCGAACCGCACGTCCAGGGCCGCCGCCGCACGCGGGTCCGCGAAACCGCCCCGGTCGATCCGCCGGTCCACCTCCTCGGTGACGGCCAGATAGACCCGGTTGAACACCGCGACGCCGTCCCGCGCGGGCAGCCCCGACTCCAGGGCCCGCATCCGGGCGATCACCGCATCGACGGCGGACGACGTGAACTGCTGCGACTCCGGCATGGGGGAAGGGTGCCAGGGGCGGGGCCGGTTGGGGAGGGAGAGCGCCGGGCTTCGCCGGAACGAGGGACACCGCGCCTCAGTCGCGGGACGCCGCCGCCTCCGGCGTCCGCACCCGCTCCGCGCCCCGCAGCACCCCCGCGAACAGCAGCAGCCCGCACGACAGGGCCGTCACCACCCCGAACGACACGGTCAGGTTTGTCGCGTGGGCCACCCCGCCGATCAGGCTCGGCGCGATCAGCCCGGACGTGTAGGTGATCGTCGCGACGCCCGCGATCGCCTGGCTCGGGTTCGGCCCCGCGTGCCCGGCCGCCGCGAAGCACAGCGGGACGACGACGGCGATCCCGAGCCCCGTCAGCCCGAACCCGGCCATCGCGACGGCCGGTTGCTCCGCGACGACGACGAGGAGGCCGCCCGCGACCGCCAGCACGCCGCCCGCGCGGACGCCGCGCACGACGCCGTACCGGTTGACGACGGCGTCCCCGGCCAGCCTCGCGATCGCCATCGTCAGCATGAAGCCGGTCGCGCAGGCCGCCGCGAGCCCCGCCGACGCCGCGAGGCGGTCCTTCAGGTACACCGCCGCCCAGTCCATGCTGGCGCCCTCCGCGAACACCGCGCAGAAGCCGACGGCGCCGATCAGCAGGGCCGAGCGGGGCGGCAGCGTGAAACGCGGGGGCGCCTCCTCTTCCTCGGCCGGACGCAGGTCCAGGACCCAGCGGCAGACGAGCACGCCGAGGAGGGTCAGGACCAGCGACGCGATGCCGTGGTGCACGCGCGCGTCCACGTCCAGGTGGGCGGCCAGGGTGCCGGCGCCCGAGCCGATCAGGGTGCCCACGCTCCACATGCCGTGCAGGCCCGACATGATCGACTTGCCGAGGCGGTGCTCGATCTCGACGCCCATCGCGTTCATCGCGACGTCCGCCATGCCCGCCGTCGCGCCGTACACGAACATCGCGAGGCACGCGGTCAGGAGGTTCGTGGCGAGGGAGGGGAGGACCAGGGAGAGGGTCCACAGGGCGAGCAGCAGGCGCAGCGCCGTGCGGCTGCCCAGGTGGTGGGTGATCCAGCCCGCCAGCGGCATCGCGCAGGCCGCGCCGAACGCGGTGAACGCCAGCGCGAAGCCGAGCTGTCCCGCGCCGAGGCCCGCGTGGTCCTGGATCCACGGGACGCGGGTCGCGAACGAGCCCGTCACGCCGCCGTGCACGGCGAACACCGCCGCTATGGCGTACCGGCCCCGCTGTACCTCGGCGCCCATGCGCTGCCCTCCCCTGTCGTGTCCAGGCCCTTGCCGTGTCCGGGCCCTTGCCGTGCCCGGCTCGGAAACTATCAGGGACCCTTCCTGATAAAAAGAGGGGAACTACGGTTCGATACGGCTCGGGCCATGGGAGGATCCCGGCATGCCCGCATCACCGAGCACGGCCCGCGCCATCAACGACCGGCTCGCGCTGCGCCTGCTCCAGCGGGAGGGCCCGCTGACGGCCGGGCGCCTGAAGCAGCTCACGGGGCTCTCCCGGCCCACGGTCGCCGACCTCGTCGAACGGCTCACCGCCGCCGGGCTCGTCGAGGTCGTCGGGGAGTCCGGCGCGCACCGCCGGGGGCCCAACGCGAAGCTCTACGGCATCGTCGCCTCGCGCGCCCACCTCGCCGCGCTCGACGTCCGCACCGACAGCGTCACCGTCCTCGTCGCCGACCTCGTCGGGCGGGTCCTGTCCGAGGCGTCCGCCCCGATCGGCGGCGACACCGGGACCGGGCCCGCGCTGGAACAGACGGTCGCCCTCGTGGAACGCGCCGCGAAAGAGGCCGGCGCCGACTCCCTCCACACCCTCTGCATCGGCGCCCCCGGCCTCATCGACCCCGCCACCGGCGACCTCCGCGACTCCAACGGCCTCCCCCTCTGGCACCGCCGCCTCGTCACCACCCTCCAGGGCCACTTCCCCGCCGCCCGCGTCCTCGTCGAGAACGAGACCAACCTCGCCGCCCTCGCCGAACGCGACGAAGGCGTGGCCCAGGATCGCGACACCTTCGTCCTCCTGTGGCTCGGCCAGGGCATCGGCGCCGCCGTGGTCCTCGACGGCACCCTGCGCCGGGGCGCCTCCGGCGGCACCGGCGAGATCGGCTTCCTCCCCGTTCCCGGCGCGGTCCTGCCCTCGGCCCTCGACTGCCAGGGCGGCTTCCACTCCATGGCCGGCGGCTGGGCCGTCGAACGGCTCGCCGGAGAGTTCGGGCTGACGGGGGAGGGGGCGGCCGCGCTGGTGCGGAGGGCTGTGGAGGCGGAGGTGAGCGGAGGCGGCTTCGCGCCCGGGGGCGGACCTGACCCGGCACACGGTGCCGGGCCGGGGAGCGCGGCTGTCCTCACGCCGGACGGCGGAACCGCCGGGGTGCCGGGGGCCGGCCCGGTGCCGGGCGCTGCGACCGCCTCTGTTCCGGGTGGCCGAACTGGTCGGGTGTCGGGTGCTGGGGCTGATTTCGGGCGGAGTGGCGGAAATGTCTCCGGGGTGAGTGTCGGTGCCGGTGGCCCTGCGGCGGGTGCTGCAACCCCTTCCGTGTCGGGCGGCGGGACCGCCGGGGTGCGGGGGGCCGGCCCGGTGTCGGGTGCTGCGACTGCCTCTGTTCCGGGTGGCCGAACTGGTCGGGTGTTGGGTGCTGGGGCTGATTTCGGGCGGAGTGGCGGAAATGTCTCCGGGGTGAGTGTTGGTGCCGGTGGCCCTGCGGCGGGTGCCGCAACCCCTTCCGTGTCGGGCGGCGGGACCGCCGGGGTGCCGGGGGCCGGCCCGGTGTCGGGCGCTGCGACCGCCTCTGTTCCGGGTGGCCGAACTGGTCGGGTGTTGGGTGCTGGGGCTGATTTCGGGCGGAGTGGCGGAAATGTCTCCGGGGTGAGTGTCGGTGCTGGCGGCCCTGCGGCGGGTGCCGCAACCCCTTCCGCGTCGGGCGGCGGGACCGCCGGGGTGCCGGGGGCCGGCTCCGTGCCAGGGGCTGCGACTGCCTCCGCGCCGGGTTCCGAAAGCCCCCCCGTCCCAGGTGCTGGGGACGGCTCCGCGCTCGATCCTGTGCCGGGCGGTGCGGTCGGATCCGGCCCGACGCCGGTCGGTCTTGATGCCGGTCGTTTTCTCGACGCGCTCGCCGACCGGATCGCGCTGGGCGTCGCCTCTGTCGTCGCGGTGCTCGATCCTGGGTGTGTGGTGCTCGGTGGGGAGGTCGGGCGGGCGGGTGGGGGTGTGCTGGCGAGGAAGGTCGAGGGGCGGATTCGGGGGATGGCGCCGCTGGTGACGGAGGTGAGGGCGAGCGGGCTGGGGGGCGGGGCTGTGCTGCGGGGGGCGTTGTCGACGGCGCGGGAGGCCGCGCAGGACGAGGTGTTCGGGGGAGGTTAGGGCTGGCGGGTGCGTAGGTAGGACTCGAACGTGCCCTTCCCTACTGCGTGTTCGGGAGCCAGGTGGCCCCCTGCGCGGAACGCCCGGTAGGCGGCGCCCCCCAGGCGGACCGGGACCAGGAGACGCCGCTTGCCCCGCGCCCGCAGGTACGCGCGGGCCAGCGACTCGAACGTCCGCACCTCGGGGCCGCCCATGTCGGCGACCCGGCCCGAAGGCTCGCCCGAGGCCAACTCGGCGAGGCGCGCGGCGACTTCGGTGACCTCGACGGGCTGGTCACGGACGCCGGAGAGGACCGGCATCAGGGGCGACTTGGCCAGCGTCGCCATGAACTGCGCGACCAGTTCGTGGAATTGGGTGGCCCGCAGGACCGTCCAGCCCAACCCCGAGTCCTCCAGCATGCGTTCGACGGCGAGCTTGGACCGGTAGTAGCCGTAGGGCACCCGGTCCACCCCCACGATCGAGATGTAGACGACGTGCCCGACCCCCGCCGCCCGCGCCGCGTCGAACAGATGCCGGGCCGCCGTCTCGTCACCCCCGCGCGGCGAACTCGCGCAGTGCACGACGGTGTCGACGCCCGTCAGCGCGGCGCCCAGCGCGGGCCCCCCGACGGACAGATCGACGGCGTGCTCAGGCCCGCGCCGGCTGAGCACCCGCACCTCGTGCCCGTCCGCGCGCAGCAGCCCGACGACGGGCCGCCCGAGCGTCCCCGTCCCTCCGGTCACCAGAATCGTCGCCATGCCGAACCCCTTTCAGCGGTGAGACGTCCGCCTGACACCACTGAGACAACGCGACCCCGCGAAATGTGACACCCGCCGCTCAGTCCGCGAGTTGCCGCCGCACGAACCCCAGCTTCTCGGGGTTCAACACGGCCCGCACCTCCGTGACGACCCCGTCCCGGCACACGACGTCCGCCGTGCCGATGAGGAGGGCGCCGTCCCAGATCAACACCGCCGGTGCGCCGTTGAGTTCGGCGACGGTGAACGTCATGCCGGCGAGGTGATGCCGGAAGATCCCCGCCGTGAAACGGGCCACCTTCGCCCGCCCGAGGACCGGCCGCACCGCCGACGACGCCTTGCCGCCCCCGTCGCCCCACCAGGTGACATCGGCGGCGAGGAGCTTTTCGAGCCCCGCGAGGTCACCGTCCTGCGCGGCCGCGAGGAAGGAGGCCACCAACGAGGCCCGCTGCCCGGCGTCCGGCTCGAACCGCGCCCGCTCCTCGGCGATCCGCCGCTCCGCCCGCCGGTACAGCTGACGGCAGTTGGCCTCCGTCAGATCGAGCACCCCCGCGATCTCCGCGTGCCCGTAGGCGAACGCCTCGCGCAGTACGTACACCGCGCGCTCGGTCGGTGTCAGCCGCTCCAGCAGGACGAGGAGCGCGAGCGAGACCGCGTCGCGCTGTTCGGCCGTCTCCAGGGGCCCGAGCGCGCCCCCGGACGTGACGACCGGCTCCGGCAGCCACGTCCCGACGTACCGCTCCCGGCGCGCCCGCGCCGAGGTCAGCCGGTTGAGGCACAGGTTCGTCGCGACCTTCGCCAGCCACGCGCCGACGTTCCCGATGGCCGCCCGGTCCGCGCCGGCGAACCGCAGGTAGACGTCCTGGACGGTGTCCTCCGCCTCCTCGGCGGACCCCAGCATCCGGTAGGCCAGCCCGAACAGGCGGGGGCGGTGGGTCTCGAACTCCTCGGCGAGCGCGGTCGTCATGAGGACACTGTGCCCCAACCCCCGTACGCAGCGTGCCGGACCGCTCCCTGTGAGCCACCCCACACACTTCACCCGTATGGACCACGGTCCGTCGTGGCACACTGGCCGTGTACCAATAGCAGCGCACTCCGGGGTCGGTGAAAGTCCGAACCGGCGGTTACAGTCCGCGACCCGATCGCTTCCAGCGATCGGTTGACCAGGTGGAATTCCTGGACCGACGGTTAAAGTCCGGATGGGAGGCAGTGCGCGGCGGGCAGGCCCTTCGAGGTGTGCCGCCGTATGTGTGCTCGTCCGTGGACGAGTGCGTCCGGCGACCCTCCCCGAGTGTGCTCCTGTCCGTGTTTCTGTCGTTTCTCGACAGGCCCCGGAGTCCGTGCCCGACTGTGGCAGGAGGACCCGGGAAGTGTTCACCGGAATCGTTGAAGAACTGGGTGAGATCACGGCCGTCGAGAACCTCGGCGACGCCTCCCGGTTCCGGCTGCGCGGCCCCGTCGTCACCGACGGCGCGAAGCACGGCGACTCCATCGCCGTGAACGGGGTCTGTCTCACGGTCGTAGAACACGAGGGTGACGAGTTCACCGCCGACGTCATGGCCGAGACCCTGGACCGCTCCAGCCTCGGCGCCCTCGCCGTCGGCTCCCGCGTCAACCTGGAACGCCCGATGGCCGTCGGCGCGCGGCTCGGCGGGCACATCGTGCAGGGGCACGTGGACGGCACCGGCCAGGTCCTCGCCCGGACGCCGTCCGAGCACTGGGAGATCGTCAAGGTCTCCCTGCCGGCCGACCTCGCGCGGTACGTCGTCGAGAAGGGCTCGATCACCGTCGACGGCATCAGCCTCACGGTCGTCGAAGCCGCCGCCGACTATTTCACCGTCAGCCTCATTCCGACGACCCTCGCGCTGACCACGCTCGGCCTCAAGCAGCCCGGTGACCCGGTCAACCTGGAGGTCGACGTCGTCGCGAAGTACGTCGAGCGCCTGATGGGCGACCGGGTTCCCGGAGCGGCCCAGTGAACTGGCTGAACTCCGAGGCGTTCGTGCTGTTCGACCAGCACATCCTGTGGTCGGACATGATCGGCAACGTCCTCGGCCTCGTCGGGCTCGCCCTCGGCTGGCGCCGCCACCTGCTGACCTGGCCCGTCCAGTTCGCCTCCGGGCTGATCCTGTTCGGCGCGTTCTACGGGCATCTCGCGGGCAGCGCCGGCAAGCAGGTCATCGTCATGCTGGTCGCGGTGTACGGCTGGTGGCAGTGGAGCCGCAACCGGGGCCGGGACGGCATCACCCCCCGCTTCGCCACCTGGCAGGAACGCGGCGCGATGATCGCGGCGGGCGCCGCCGGCACCGTCGCCGTCGCCCTGCTCTTCAAGGCGTACCCCAGCCTGTCCTGGGACCCCTGGCCCGACGCGTACATCTTCGTCGGCACGCTCGTCGCGATGTACGCGCAGGCCAAGGGCATGGTCGAGTTCTGGTTCGCCTGGCTCCTCGTCGACGCCGTCGGCGTCCCCCTCAACTTCGCCAACGGCTACGCCTTCTCCGGCTTCGTCTACGTCATCTACGGCGCGCTCGTCCTGTGGGGCATGCGCGACTGGTGGCTGCGCTCACGCCGGACCGTCCTGGAAGGGGCCCCCGCATGAGCACGGCAACCGTCCTGTACGACGCCCACGACACCGACGCCGACCTGACCCTCGACCCCGTCGAGCAGGCCATCGCCGACATCGCCGCCGGGCGCCCGGTCGTGGTCGTCGACGACGAGGACCGCGAGAACGAGGGCGACCTCGTCGTCGCCGCCGAGAAGGTCACCCCCGAGATCATCGCGTTCATGATGAGCGAGTGCCGGGGTTTGGTCTGCGTCCCCATGGAGAGCGCCGAACTGGACCGGCTCGCCCTGCCGCAGATGGTCGACGACAACACCGAGTCGATGAAGACCGCGTTCACCGTCTCCGTCGACGCGTCCGGCGCCCACGGCGTCACCACCGGCATCTCGGCGGCCGACCGCGCGACCACGATCCGCCTCCTCGCCGACCCCGCCGCCACCGCCGGCGACTTCGTCCGCCCCGGCCACGTCTTCCCCCTGCGCGCCCGCGCCGGCGGCGTCCTCGTCCGCGACGGCCACACCGAGGCCGCCGTCGACCTCGCCCGCCTCGCGGGCCTGCGCCCGGCCGGCACGATCGTCGAGATCGCCGGCGAGGACGGCACGATGCTCCGCCTCCCCGAACTGGTCCCCTTCGCCCGCAAACACGGCCTGACGATCATCTCCATCGCGGACCTGATCACCTACCGCCGCACCAGGGAACCCGCCGGGGGCGAGGACCTGACCACGGATGCCGCCCCCCGCACCCTCGTCCACTGCGAGGCCCGCACCCCCCTGCCCACCGCGCACGGCCCCTTCACCGCCTACGGCTACCGCGCCGGCGACGGCGTCGAGCACGTCGCGCTCGTCCACGGGGAGATCGGCGACGGGACGGACGTCGTCGTGCGGCTGCACTCCGAGTGCCTGACCGGGGACGTCTTCGGATCGGCGCGCTGCGACTGCGGGCCCCAGCTGGACGCCGCGCTGGAGCGGATCCAGCGGGAGGGCCGGGGAGTCGTCGTGTACCTGCGCGGACACGAGGGCCGCGGGATCGGACTGCTGTCCAAACTGCGGGCGTACGAGCTCCAGGAGCAGGGCCACGACACCCTGGACGCCAACCTGGAGCTGGGGCTGCCCGCCGACGCCCGGGACTACGGGGTGGGCGCGCGCATCCTCGCCGACCTGGGCGTGCGCAGCGTCCGCCTGCTGACCAACAACCCCGAGAAGACCGCCGCGCTCGCCCGGCACGGCCTGACGGTGACGGCACGCGAGCCGATGCCCGTCACGGCAGGCGAGCACAACATCCGCTACCTGCGCGCCAAGCGGGACCGGATGGGACACGACCTGCCCTGGCTCGACGCGGCCAGTGGCGACCAGTGAGAGAACGTGAGGAAGAAACGTGAGCGGCAAGGGCGCACCGGAACTGTCCGTACGCAATGTGGGTGACCTCCGGGTCGCCGTCATCGCGGCCCAGTGGCACGAGAAGGTGATGGACGGCCTGGTGGACGGCGCCCTGCGCGCCCTGCGCGACCTGGGCATCGACGAGCCGACCCTCCTGCGGGTCCCCGGCACCTGGGAACTCCCGGTCGCCGCGAAGGTCCTCACCGGCCGCGGGTACGACGCGATCGTCGCCCTCGGCGTCGTCGTCCGGGGCGGCACCCCCCACTTCGAGTACGTCTGCCAGGGCGTCACCCAGGGCCTCACCCAGGTCTCGGTGGAGACCGGCGTCCCCGTCGGCTTCGGCGTCCTCACCTGCGACACCGAGGAACAGGCCCTGGACCGCGCGGGGCTGCCCGGCTCGAACGAGGACAAGGGCCACGAGGCGGTGACGGCGGCGGTGGCGACGGCGGCCACCCTGCGTTCAGTATCCGAACCTTGGCACTGAGCGAAAACAGTATCGGGCTAGAGTTAATCCACCATGTCCAAGAAGACGTTCGAGGAGCTGTTCACCGAGCTCCAGCAGAAGGCCGCCACCGGCGACCCCACCACCTCCCGCACCGCCGAACTCGTCGGCAAGGGCGTCCACGCCATCGGCAAGAAGGTCGTCGAAGAGGCCGCCGAGGTCTGGATGGCCGCCGAGTACGAGGGCAAGGAGGCCGCGGCGGAGGAGATCTCGCAGCTCCTCTACCACGTCCAGGTGATGATGGTCGCCCGCGGGATCTCGCTGGACGACGTCTACGCCCACCTGTGAACACCGCTCTCAGCCAACCCCTCTCGACAGAAGGAAGCCGACCTCATGCTGCGCATCGCCGTCCCCAACAAGGGTTCCCTCTCCGGCCCTGCGGCGGACATGCTGCATGAGGCCGGCTACCAGCAGCGCCGCGAGTCCAAGGAACTGCGGGTCGTCGACCCCGTCAACGAGGTGGAGCTGTTCTACCTCCGCCCCCGCGACATCGCGATCTACGTCTCCTCCGGCCGCCTCGACATCGGCCTGACCGGCGAGGACCTGCTCGTCGACTCGGGCGCGAGCGCGGAGGTCATCCTCCCGCTGGGCTTCGCCCGCTCCACGTTCCGCTTCGCCGCCAAGCCCGGCACCGCCACGAGCATCGCCGACCTCGCCGGCAAGACGGTCGCCACCTCCTACGAGGGCATCGTCGCCAAGTACTTCGCCGACCACGGCATCGACGCCTCCGTCGTCCACCTCGACGGCGCCGTCGAGACGGCCATCGAGCTGGGCGTCGCCGAGGTCATCGCCGACGTCGTCGAGACCGGAACCTCCCTGCGCAACGCGGGACTCGAGGTGTTCGGCGAGCCGATCATGAAGTCCGAGGCCGTCGTCATCCGGCGCACGGGCGCGGACACCGAGGACCCCAAGGTGCAGCAGTTCCTGCGCCGCCTCCAGGGCGTCCTGGTCGCCCGGACGTACGTGATGATGGACTACGACTGCCGTGTCGAGCAGTTGGAGAAGGCCGTCGCCCTCACGCCCGGTCTGGAGTCGCCGACCGTCTCCCCGCTGCACAACGAGGGCTGGGTCGCCGTCCGCGCGATGGTCCCCGCCAAGGAGGCGCAGCGGATCATGGACGACCTGTACGACCTCGGCGCGCGCGCGATCCTGACGACGGCCATCCACGCCTGCCGGCTCTGACGGGGCCGAGAGGTCTGAGAGGTCTGAGGGGGCCAGCCATGCCTGAACTTCCCGTCACGTTCCGTCCCGGCCGTACCCGCGCGGTACTGCTCGGGGCCGGAGTGATGATCTTCGTCACCATCACCGCCATCGCCCTGCTGCTCGAACGGCTCGGCCCGGGGGAGCGGCTGAGTTTCGTCGTCACCGGCGGCCTGATCTGCTGGGTGCTGGCGATGCTCGCCCGCGTCCGGGTGATCGCCGACGAGGACGGTGTCACCGTCGTGAACATCGCGAGCCGACGGCGCCTGGAGTGGGCCGAGATCCTTCAGGTCAACCTGCGTCCGGGCGATCCCTGGGTGTTCCTGAACCTCAGCGACGGCACCAGCCTGCCCGCGCTCGGCATCCAGCCGGGCATCGACAAGAAGCAGGCCATCACCGACGCCCAGGCCCTGCGCGCACTGACCGAGGCACGCTCGATCGGCGACCCCGAGACGGCCTAGGGTCGACATTCAGGGCTGACTCGGGGCCGCCGGGCCTGCCGCGAAAGCCCTTGTCTTGATTAATCTGGTGGCGAAGACCCGTCCCTCGGGTCTTCGCCCCTGCCGTACCGCGCCCCGGCGGGCAGAGGGCCACCTGCTATCCGAGGAGTGACTCCCTCCGGCAATGGACGGATCGTCCTGTAGTACCTGCGCCGCCCCCTCTCCCCTCACCCCGGAGGCGGCGGCATCATGACCACCCCCCTGCTGCTCCTGACGGCCGCGTTCGTCCTGATCCTGGCCAACGGCTTCTTCGTGGCCGCGGAGTTCGGGCTCGTCACCGTGGAGCGCCCCGACGCCGAGAAGGCCGCCGCCGAGGGCGACAGACGCGCCCGTACGGTCGTGGAGTCGCTGAAGGAACTCTCCTTCCAGCTCTCCGGCACCCAGCTCGGCATCACCATCACATCCCTCGTCGTCGGCATGCTCGCCGAACCGGCGCTCGCCGGGCTGCTCGACGGCCCGTTCACCGCGATCGGCGTCCCCGAGGGCGCCGTCTCCGGTGTCGCCGTGGTCGTCGGCATGCTGCTGGCCTCCGCGGTCCAGATGGTCATCGGCGAACTCGTGCCGAAGAACTGGGCGGTCTCCAAGCCGCTCCAGGTCGCGCGGTTCGTCGCCGGGCCGCAGCACGCGTTCTCCCGGCTCTTCCGCCCGGTGATCGCCGCCCTGAACACCGTCGCCAACCGCCTCGTGCGCGCGCTCGGCGTCGAGCCCACCGACGAGCTGGCCTCGGCCCGCACGCCCGGTGAGCTGGTCTCCCTGGCCCGGCACTCCGCGCAGGCGGGCGCGCTGGAACAGGACACGGCCGACCTGTTCGTCCGCACCCTCTCCCTCGCCGAGCTGACCGCGCAGCACGTGATGACGCCGCGCGTGAAGGTCAGCGCCCTCCAGGCGTCGGCCACCGCCGAGGACGTCGTCAACCTGACCAGGGCGACCGGCCTGTCCCGGTTCCCCGTCTACCGCGAGAAGATCGACGAGATCGTCGGCATGGTCCACCTGAAGGACGCCCTGGCGGTGCCGGTCCACGACCGGCTGCGCACCCCGGCGAGCCGGATCGCCCGCCCGCCCCTGCTGGTCCCCGAGACCCTGTCCGTCCAGCCCCTGCTGGCCCGGCTGCGCAGCGAGCAGCCCATCGCCGTCGTCGTCGACGAGTACGGCGGCACGGCCGGCGTGGTCACCCTGGAGGACATCGTCGAGGAGATCGTCGGCGAGGTCCGCGACGAGCACGACGGGCAGGACACGCCCGAACTCGCCGCCGCCCCGCCGGAGGACGGCCGCCCCGCGTGGGACGTCGACGGCAGTTGCCGCGTCGACACCCTCCAGCGCATAGGTCTGGAGGTCCCCGAGGGGCCGTACGAGACGGTCGCCGGCCTGGTCGCCGACCTCCTCGGCCGGATCCCCGCCGTCGGGGACCGCACGGAACTGCCCGGCTGGCGGCTGTCGGTGCGCCGCGTCGGGCACTACCGCGCCGAGCGCGTGCGCCTCGTGCGGACCGGCACGGTCGTGGAGGCCGCCCGATGAGCCTCCTCCAGCTCCTGTTCGCCGCGCTCCTCGTCCTCGCCAACGGCTTCTTCGTCGGCGCCGAGTTCGCGCTCGTGTCCGTGCGCCGCTCCCAGATCGAACCGCTGGGCACGGCACGGGCCCGCCAGGTCCTGTACGGCCTGGAGCGGCTGCCCCAGATGATGGCGGCGGCCCAGTTCGGGATCACCGTCTGCTCGCTGACCCTGGGCGCGGTCGCCGAACCGACCGTCGCACACCTCCTGGAGCCGGTCTTCGAGTGGATCCGCCTCCCGCACGGCATGATCCACCCCCTCGGGTACGTCATCGCCCTCGCGGCGGTGGTCTTCTTCCACCTCGTGATCGGCGAGATGGTCCCGAAGAACCTCGCGATGGCGGCCCCCGAGAAGGCGGCGCTGTGGCTCAGCCCCGGCCTCGTCTGGTTCGCGCGCCTGTGCAAGCCGGTCACGATCGCCCTCGGCGCGGTCGCGCAGGGCATCCTGCGCCTCTTCCACGTCGAGCCCAAGGACGAGGTCGAGGCGGTCGTCACCAGTGAACAGCTCAACCGCCTCCTGGAGGACTCCGGCCAGGCGGGCCTCCTCGGCCCCGAGGAACGCGAACGCCTCGAAGACGCCCTGGAGCTGGGCTCCCGCCCGGTCACGGACGTCCTCCTCAAGCGCGAGGCACTGGTGACGGTGACCCCGGCGGTCACCCCGGGCGAGATCGTCGCCCTCACGGCCCGCACCGGGTTCTCCCGGTTCCCGATAGCCGCGGAGAACGGCGCCTTCATGGGCTACCTCCACGTCAAGGACGTCCTGGACCTGGAGGACTCGGAGAGGGCCGTCCCGCAGCACCTGTGGCGCCCGATGACGACCCTGCGCTCGGAACTCCCCCTGGACGACGCCCTGACGGTCATGCGCCGCGCGGCGACCCACCTCGCCCAGGTGGCGGACGGCTCGGGGAAGGTGCTGGGTCTGGTGGCGCTGGAGGACGTCCTGGAGCTGCTGGTCGGGGAGGTGACGGACCCGGCGCACCGGGAGGCTCCGGAGGGGGCGTTGGCGGTCTGACGCGGGGCGCGGGCCTCACATGGCCGACGGGTCCTGGGGCCCGCGCCCCGACAGCACCTCCCCGTACGCCTGCATCAGATCCGCCAGCCGCAGCGTCGACAGGTCGTCCCGCGACAGCGCCCCCGTATACATCGACAGCCGCAGATCCCGGTACGCGCAGCTCTTCTCGTACAGCGTCCGCAGGAACCGCCCGTTGCCCAGCTCGTCGATCCACCCCTGCTCGACCACGTGCCCGGCGATGGACCGCAGCTCCTCCAGCGCCTCCTCGTCCCAGACGTCCCCGTTCTCCGCCGCCAGCACCTCACCGATGGAGGTGAGTTCGAGGGGCCGGTACGACGGGAAGTCGACGCGGCTGGTGAACCGCGAGGACAGCCCGGGGTTGGCGGCGAGCAGCCGGTCCATCCCCTCGGGGTACCCCGCGAGGATGACGACGAGGTGGTCCCGGTTGTCCTCGGCCCGCTTGAGCAGCACCTGAAGCGCCTCGTCCCCGTACGCGTCCCCCTTCCCGTACCCGGAGTTGGAGAGCGAGTACGCCTCGTCGACGAAGAGCACGCCCCCGAGCGCGGAGTCGATCAGCTCGTTCGCCTTGACGGCGGTCTGCCCCAGGTACTCCCCGACGAGGTCGGCCCGCTGCGCCTCGACAAGGTGGTCCCCGCCGAGCAGCCCGAGCGCGTAGAAGACCCGGCCGAGGATGCGGGCGACGGTCGTCTTGCCGGTGCCGGAGGGCCCGGAGAAGACGAAGTGTCGTTTCGGCGGCTGGACCGGCAGCCCCTGCCCGGCCCGCAGCCGGGCCATGTTGAGCTGCGCGGAGAGCGCCTTGACCTGGCGTTTCACCGGTTCGAGCCCGACCATGCGCTCCAGTTCGGCGAGGGCTTCCTCCAGGAGCACCGGATCGGCGGGGCCGGGCGGCAGCGTGGTCGCGGCGATTTGGGACTTCTCGCGGACGGCGGGGTCGGGCACCGGCGGCAGCGGCACGACCGGCGGCAGCTCACCGGGGTCGGTGAGCTTGAGGTCGCGCCCCTCGGTGCCGAACAGCGGGTCGAACCCGTCGCCCCCGTCGACGCTGTCCTGCCCGAACCCGGTGAGGGCGAGGGCCGCGAGGTCGGAGGAGTCGTCGTACCCGTCGGCCTCGGCGATCGCGGCGAGCCGGGCGGAGGTGTCCATGAACGCGGCGTCGACGCGGTGCACGGCACGGTAGAGGGGGAGCGCGGCGGCGGAGCGCCCGGTGCCCTCGTGCGCGCGGGCCAGCCAGTAGCGCAGCTCCTTGCGCTGCGGCTGTTCGCTGCGGCAGCGCATGAGCGCGGTGGACAGCAACGGCTCGGCCTGGCCGTACATTTCGAGCCGGACGCGGGCCATCCCGCCGAACAGTCCGGCCTCGATGCCGAGCAGCGGATCGTCGAGCAGCGGGTCGGTGTGCCGGGTCAACTGCTCCCAGTCCTTGACCAGATAGGCCCGGCAGGCGTGCAGGAACCGCACCTGGTGATCGGTGTCGACGGGCGGCAGCCCGGCCAACGCCCGGTCCAGTTCGGGGACATGGCGGCCGTCGAGCCAGTGCGAGGCGTGCGCGAGCAGCAGATCGCGCGGGCTCTCCAGCACGGGCTGCACCCACCAGCCCAGCCAGTACCAGGAGTTGAGGGTGCGGCGGTGGCGGGTGCGCTGTTCGCCGAAGCGGTCGCGGTGGCGGAACATCCGCAGCAGCGCGGTCGTCGTGTCGACGCGCAGCGCGTGCAGCCCGAGCCAGCCGTCGGCCATGCCGGGGTCGATCCGCACCGCGGTGCGGAACTCCTCCTCCGCCTGCGGATAGGCGCCCATCGTGTAGGCGTCCACGCCTCGCAGCCAGGCGAGGTCGGCCGGGGCGTCGGGGCCCCGGGTGCCGAAATCCATCACGTCCCCCACAAACCGTGCCCCCGTCGGATGGCCGCCGGGTCGTCGCCCGCCGGCCGTCAGAGCCGAACCGCTGTGCCACGGACCGGAGTTGAGCAGCCGTCCGGTAGGTCGCACCGAGGGCATCGTACCCGCGCGGGAGGGGTCGGCCGTAGGGTGCCGCACCGGACGTTCGACGAGGTGGGAGCAGATGGGGCGCATCCACGACGGTGACCGAGGGTGAGCGCGAGGGGCCCGCCGGAGCTGTCACGGACGGGAAGAGGACAGAACGAAGCCCCCGATCACGGGGGAACAACCGGGGGCTTCGCGTCTTCGGGCGGCTTCGAATGCCGCACATTGAGAACGTAAGTCCTGTACGGCCCCTCGGTCAAGCCGAGTTGAGGCACTGCGGCACTTTCGTCCGCAAGACCCTTCACCGTTTCACCACATCGCAGATGTTTGGTCACCGTGTGCGACATCCTGGTCCGGACCAAGTAGTCCCACGGGCCCGGGAAGCACCTCGTACCCCTCGGACGCCTGCCGTATCAGCAGATTCGCGAAGGGTTGTGTGGGGTCTTCGGCGAAATGCGCCCGCTCCGCCCCGATCCAGCCGTCCCAGAACTCCCGCTGCTCCGCCCCGTCCCGCGCCCGCCCCCGCGCCCACGCCGCCTCGCGGCCCAGATCCATCCACAGCACCGCCGCGAGATACGGCCGCAGCGCCCGCCGCCCGGCCCCGACCCCCTCGACCAGGACCACGGGAGCGGCCGGCAGCACCCGGGGCGCCCCGAACGCGCGGGCGCGCCAGTCGTAGACGGCGTACGCGGCGCTCTCTCCCCGGCTCAGCGGCCCGACGACCTGCGCCAGCACCCGCTCCGTCCACCCGAACAGCTCGGCATGGCTCGCCACGTCGTCGATCCGCAGCACCGGTGCCCCGCCCAGCTCCGCCGCCAGCCGCCCCGCGAACGTCGACTTCCCCGACCCGGCGTGCCCGTCCACGGCGACCAGCCGGACCGGCCCGCAGGAGGGACGGAGACGGCGCAGACGGGCGGCGAGCTGCTGGATGGCGGGTCCTGTACGTCGCGGGAAACGGGGAGGCCAGTCTAGGCAGGCGCCCATGTCGGTGCCGGACGAGGCGGCCGCGCGGGGTCATAGTGGGCGCACTGTCCGCCGATCCCCGGGGGTGCGTCCATGAGCAGAGCCGAGCAACCGTCCCGTCGGGCCGTCCTCGCGGCGGCCGTCGCGACCGCCGCCACCGTCACCGGCGCGGCGGCGCCCCCGGCCCGCACCGCCGACTTCCGCAGCTGGGCCTCCCGCGCCGACTGGTGCGCGGGAGACGCCGACGGGACGGCCCCCGTCGCGGGGGAGCGGCCCGGCGTGATGATCGCGGAGCCGGCCGGGACGACCCGGTACGCCGACCCGCACACCGGCACCGCCGCCGACTGGGACCACGCGACCTGGACGTCCCCGGCGCACCGCCTCGCCGTCCCCGCCACCGAGATCGTCGCCCACTGGAACGCCGACACCCCGCCCGGCACCTGGCTCCAGACCGAGCTGAGCGCCACCTGCTCCGACGGCACCGCCACCCCCTGGTACGTCATGGCCCGCTGGGCCTCCGGCGACCAGGACGTCCGGCGCACCTCCGTCGACGGCCAGGGCGACGGCAGGAGCAGCGTCTGGACGGACACCCTGACCGTCGACGACCCCGCGACGGGGCTGCGCTTCACCTCTTTCCGTCTCCGCCTCACCCTCCACCGCCGCCCCGGCACCCGCCTCACCCCGACCGTCTGGCGCGCCGGCGCGATGGGCTCCGACGTCCCCGACCGCTTCACCGTCCCGGCCTCGACGCCCGCCCTGGCCCGGGAGCTGATCGTCCCGCGCTACTCCCAGGAGATCCACCGGGGCCGGTACCCGCAGTACGACGGCGGCGGCGAGGCGTGGTGCAGCCCCACCTCCTCGCAGATGGTCGTCGAGTACTGGGGCGGGCGCCCCACCGCCGAGCAACTGGCCTGGGTGGACCCGGCGTTCACCGACCCCCAGGTCTGCCACGCGGCCCGCCACACCTACGACTTCCAGTACGGGGGCTGCGGCAACTGGTCCTTCAACGCCGCCTACGCGGCCACCTACGGCGGACTCCAGGGCGTCGTGACCCGGCTGGCCTCGCTCACCGACCTGGAGACCCTGATCGCGGCCGGGATCCCGGCGATCACCTCGCAGTCCTTCCGCGAGGAGGAGCTGACCGGCGCGGGGTACGGGACCGCCGGGCACCTCATGACCGTGATCGGCTTCACCTCCGACGGCGACGTCATCGCGGGCGACCCCTACTCACCCACGGACCAGGCCGTCCGGCGCGTGTACCGGCGGCGGGAGTGGGAGAACGTGTGGCTGCGGACCCGACGGCACGATGCCACGGGCAAGACCGTGTCGGGCAGCGGGGGCGTGTGCTACCTGTACTTCCCGGTGCGGCTCAGCGGGGTGCAACGGGGGGCTCTGGCGGGGGTGGGGGTGGAGGTGTGAGGGGCGGCGGGGGCGCGTGTGAGCAAGCTCTCGGCCGCAAATGCCTCAGGCGATGGCAAGGTGGACGAATGACAGCTCACTCTGCCACCGCCACCCGCGTCCGTACCGGCGGCCCGAAGGACGACGGCCCCAAGGTCGCCGAACATGTCCTGGGCTGGGTCCTCGTCGTGGTCGTCGCGATGCTCGTGACCCAGCTCGGTCTGCTCTAGGTCGCTCCGGGCCGGAGTCGGCAACTGCCCCTGGCCTATGCCTTGTCCACTTGCCGGTGTGACCTGACCCACGCTTGACCTGACATACTGCGGTTGTCCTGCCGACCGCCCGAGATCCAGGGTCGAGTATTGAACATCAGTGCACAGCGCGACGCCGCCCGCCCCAAGGCGCGCGGCACCGAGCGCTCGTTGGCTCGCCGTGCCGAACTCATCTCCATCGGGCGGAAGTTGTTCGCCGACACCTCCTACGACGCGCTGTCCATGGACGACATCGCGCGTCAGGCGCACGTCGCCAAGGGGCTGATCTACTACTACTTCCAGTCCAAGCGCGGCTACTACCTGGCGATCATCCAGGACTCCGTCGCCGACCTGGTCACCTTCGCCGCGAGCGGCCTCGAACTGGCCCAGGTCGACCGCGTCCACCGCACGATCGACAGCTACCTGCGCTACGCCGAGCACAACCAGGCCGCGTACCGCACGATCGTCAGCGGCGGCGTCGGCTTCGACGCCGAGGTGCACGGCATCCGGGACGGGGTGCGCGAGGCGATCGTCGCGACGATCGCCGAAGGGGCGTACGGCCGCACCGACATCACCCCGCTCGCCCGGATGGGCCTGCTCTCCTGGGTCTGCGGCGTCGAGGGCGCCGCCCTCGACTGGATCGACCGCGCCGACCCCATCTCCCGTGACGCCATGCGGGAGTTGCTGGTGAAGACCCTCGGCGGCGTCTTCCGCGCGATCGAGGAACTGGACCCGGCGTACCCGACCCCCAAGGAAGCCCGCCGGGAGGGGTGAGGGGGTTCGGGGCGCGAGCGGGCTCGGGTCGTGCAGGGGGCGCGGGCTCGGGACGTGGCGGGACTGCTGGGGCTCCGGCCGGGGCCGGACCGCGAGGGTGTGGAGCGGGGCGCGGGCGGGTGCTCGGTCGGTGGGCTCGCGGGCTGGTCGTGTCCTCCGTCGTGGTGTAGCCGATCACGGTCCGTCGCTTCCGCTTCGGAGCCGGCCGGTACGTGCCGCTGCGGTCCGTCGTGCGATCACCACTGGTCCCGGCTCGGTGAGCCCTCAACAGGGCCGCCGGCGAGGGCGATTCGGGCCGCGACCTGCGGATTCCGCCAGCTTGATCGGCTGCACCACTCGGCGGGACGCCATCCGCGGGCTCCGTGCTCGTCGGCAGTGTCGGCGCCCTCGCTCGGCAGGTGCACCGCTGACGGGAAGGGGCCGCGCATGTCGCCAACACCCTTGCCCGGCAGGGTCGTTCACCGAGGTGTCCGCGCATCCGTCGTCAATGCCGACGCCCTTGTCCGGCCGGCGCGTTCACGGAAGGTGTCCCCGGTGCGGTGCCCGTGTCCGGTGAGCGCGCTCGCAGAGGCCCCTGTGCCCGCCGGCGACACTCCGCCCGGCCGGACACGCTCGCAGGCGTCAACCCCCGCCGTTCAAAGGCCCGTTGGGGGTCGCGTGGCCGCCGGTCGGGGCGTCGCCTCAGTCAACGCCCCTTCCCCCGCGCCCTCGTGACTCCTACAGCCCCGTCGGGAAGTCGCCCCTCGGGGTGCCGCCGAACTGGCCCGGCCGCACCTGCGGCGCCGCCAGTCGGCTCCACTCCGGGTCGTGGTAGCCCGGCAGAGTCCGTCCCCGGTCGGCCCAAGTCCGCATCAGCGCAAGGTAGATGGGCGGGTCCGGCGGTGACTCCAGAGCGGCCGGCAATAACTCGAAGGGCGCGGGGACGAACCGCTGGCGGTGCCGGCCCGGTGTCGAATATGTGGGAGTCATACTTTGGCAACGCCGAGCCCGCGAAGAGGTCACCGGCCGATCCGATCGGGCGTCAGTTCGTGCGGTGCCCCGGTCCGGGTACCCGGGGTTCGGCTCCGGGAACCGGGGTGACGAACCGTCAACTCCCTTATGGGCAGGTCGCGTTGACTCAGGCAGCCTGACGGATCGGCGCCGGCGTCCACACGGGACGGATCGGCCGCGAGCCGGGACCGCCGACGTGCGAGAACGGCTGCGTACGCCAGTCGAGCCCCTGAGGCAGCGTCAACACCGGGGCGATGTCCTGCTCCTGACGCTGGAACGCCTCGTCGGCCGAACGGGCGTCCGCCGCCGAACGGCCGGTACCGGCGCAGACCGTGAGCCCGAACGGGTTCCACGGCGACGCGCACAGCGCGTGCTCCGGCAGGACCCGCTCGTCCGCCAGCAACGCGATCGGCCGCGCGCAGTCCGGGCAGACCACCCGGAGCGTGTCGGCGGTGTCGTACGCGTCGAACTCGTCGTCGGCGTAACCGTCTTCGTCGGGTTCGACGCCCTCCGGGGCGAGTTCGACGGAACGGAGCCGCTTGGGCGCGGTACGACCAGGGCGGTTGGCACTCTGCATGGGATTCTCCCCCTCGGGCTGGGGCCGTGAAGGCGCTGCGGCCTCGACCACAGCAAGCACTTCCCACCCGGTCTCGGCGGTAATCACGGGAGCATCACGGAGCACGCTCGAGTGCTGTGGCGTTCGTCACATGCCAGCGGGAGTTGTCAGGTCGCCCCCGCACCGCCCCGGCCGCCCCTCCCGCCCCACCCGTACATCACGAACAGGCTATGACCTGCGCTGTATAGGTATACGAAGAGTTCAAGCGCACTGTAGGTTCTGCGCCATGGAGGAGCTGGACCGACAGATCGTGCAGCTGCTCGTCAAGGACGGGCGGATGAGCTACACCGACCTGGGCAAGGCCACGGGCCTGTCCACGTCGGCCGTGCACCAACGGGTGCGCCGGCTGGAGCAGCGGGGAGTCATCCGCGGCTACGCGGCCGTCGTCGACCCCGAGGCCGTCGGCCTGCCCATGACCGCGTTCATCTCGGTCAAACCGTTCGACCCCAGCGCCCCCGACGACATCGCCGACCGCCTCTCCGGCGTCCCCGAGATCGAGGCGTGCCACAGCGTCGCCGGCGACGAGAACTACATCCTCAAGGTCCGCGTGGCGACCCCGCACGAACTGGAGGAGCTGCTGGGCCGTCTGCGCGCGCTCGCGGGCGTGTCGACCCGGACGACGGTCGTGCTCTCCACCCCGTACGAGGCACGCCCGCCGAGGATCTGAACGGGACGGCCTCAAGGCGCGGCCGGATCCATGGGGCGCCGTCCGAGGATGTCAGTGGCACGCGCGACACTGTCCCCCATGAGTGAGCGCACCCCCGACCCCCAGACCGTCCTGCTCCGCAGAGGAGAGGTCCACAGCCCCGCCGACCCCTTCGCGACCGCGATGGTCGTCGAGCGCGGCCAAGTCGCCTGGGTGGGCTCCGAGGGCGCGGCGGACGCGTTCGCGGACGGCGTCGACGCCGTCATCGACCTGGACGGCGCCCTCGTCACCCCCGCGTTCACCGACGCCCACGTCCACACCACCTCCACCGGCCTCGCCCTGACCGGCCTCGACCTCTCGGACGCGCCCTCCCTGGCCGACGCCCTCGCACGCGTACGCGCGTTCGCCGAGGCCCGCCCCGCCGACAAGGTCCTCCTCGGACACGGCTGGGACGCCTCCCGCTGGCCCGGCGGCCGCCCGCCCACGCGCGCGGAGCTGGACGAGGCGACCGGCGGGCGCCCGCTGTACCTGTCCCGTATCGACGTCCACTCGGCCGTCGTCACCACCGCCCTCCTCGACCTCACGACGCTGGGCCGCCCCGAGGGCCCGCTCACCGCCGACGCCCACCACGCCGTGCGCGCGGCGGCGTTCGCGGCCGTGACGCCGGCCCAGCGCACCGAGGCCCAGCGCGCCGCCCTCGCGCGCGCGGCCTCCCTCGGTATCGGCTCGGTCCACGAGTGCGCCGGCCCCGAGATCTCCTCCGAGGACGACTTCACCGGCCTCCTGAACCTCGCCGCCGAGCAGACCGGCCCGCGCGTCGTCGGCTACTGGGCCGAGCGGGACGTCGCCAAGGCGCGCGAACTCGGCGCGGTGGGCGCGGCGGGCGACCTCTTCGTCGACGGCGCCCTCGGCTCCCACACGGCCTGCCTGCACGCCCCCTACGCCGACGACCCCGGCACCGGCCTCGCCCACCTGGACGCCGACGCCGTCGCCGCCCACGTCGTCGCCTGCACCGAGGCGGGCCTCCAGGCGGGGTTCCACGCGATCGGCGACGCCGCCGTCACCACCGTCGTCCAGGGCTTCCGCGCCGCCGCCGAGAAGGCCGGCCTCGCCCGCGTCCGCGCCGCCCGCCACCGCGTCGAGCACGCCGAGATGCTGGACGCCGACTCCATCGCCGCCTTCGCCGACCTGGGCCTCACCGCGTCCGTGCAGCCCGCCTTCGACGCGCTGTGGGGCGGCGCGGACGGCATGTACGCGCAGCGGCTCGGCGCGGACCGCGCGCGGGGGCTCAACCCCTTCGCGGCCCTCCTGCGCGCGGGCGTGCCCCTCGCCTTCGGCTCCGACAGCCCCGTCACCCCGCTCGACCCCTGGGGCACCGTCCGCGCCGCCGCCTTCCACCACACCCCCGAGCACCGCGTCTCCGTCCGCGCCGCCTTCACCGCCCACACGCGCGGCGGCTGGCGCGCGATCGGCCGCGACGACGCGGGCGTCCTCGTCCCCGGCGCCCCCGCCGACTACGCCGTCTGGCACACCGACGAACTCATCGTCCAGGCCCCCGACGACCGCGTTGCCCGCTGGTCCACCGACCCCCGCTCCGGCACCCCGGGCCTCCCGGACCTGACCCCGGGCCGAGACCTGCCGGTGTGCCTGCGGACGGTGGTCGGGGGGCGGACGGTGTTCGAGCGGTAGGGAGAGATAGGGGGCAGTAGGGAGAGGTAGAGAGCGGCAGAGAAGGGGTAGCGCGGGCGCGCCGGGGAAGCGAGGGGAGTACACCCCGGCGGTGCGGCGTGAGGCGTTCGGTCGGCTGTGTGGCCGGCCCGGCAGCGGCGAGCCCGTCCGGCTGGGCGCCCCCGCAGCGGCGAGCCCGTCCGGTTGGGTGCCCCGCGGCGCCGAGCCCCCACCCCGGCACCCTGCGCCGAGCCCCCACCCCGGCCTCGCCCCCGCGCGGAGCCCTCCGTAAACCTCCCCTACGCCCGCCCGGGTGACCCCCACCCCCCTCCGGCCCGAGGATCACCCGTCTGCGCGGGCTCGCCCGGCGGTGGTCGTCTCCCCTCTGACCAGGGCGTTGAGGAGAGAAGCGCAGGTCGAACGGCTGTTGACAGCGTGCGGCGGGGGGCGGGTAGGTTCGGCGGAGTCCACTGCCGGACGCCCCGCCGGAGAACCTCCACGGCTCGCCGCGGCGCCACTGGGTCAGGGACGGTGCACCGGCCGGGGCACCGCCACTGGGAGCCAGGCCCAGCGCTCGCAAAGCGGCGACGGAACGTTCCGCCGAACGGGGAGGTGCGACCCGGGTGAGGCCCGGCGTTCAGTAGACAACGGCTTTCGGTCGACCCGCAGCCAGCGGGCCCCAGGTCGGCCCGAAGGGCGCCGGGCCTCCACCCGCAGAGTTAACCTCGCGCACGACCCCCGTCCACCCCGATGTCAGGGAACCGGACGGGCGGGCGCGCACTCTTACCCCACTCTTGGGGTTTCGACACCACTGTGTACGCCATCCGGCATGTCGCCGCAGGCGGCGCGCACTATGGTGGTCCCCTGCGTTCGACTTGAAGGGGTAGTGGTGAACGACGGCGACGGGACCCTCTCGGCACCGGACCGCGAGCGGCGGTTCGGCCCCCTGGGCACGGCCTTGGTGATCATTCCGACCTACAACGAGGCGGAGAACATCAAGCGCATCGTCGGCCGGGTGCGCAAGGCGGTCCCCGAGGCCCACATCCTCGTGGCGGACGACAACAGCCCCGACGGCACCGGCAAGCTCGCGGACGAGCTGGCCGCCGAGGACGACCACGTCCACGTCATGCATCGCAAGGGCAAGGAGGGCCTGGGCGCCGCCTACCTCGCCGGTTTCCGCTGGGGCCTGGAGCATGACTACGGCGTCCTGGTCGAGATGGACGCCGACGGCTCCCACCAGCCCGAGGAACTGCCCCGCCTGCTGACCGCCCTCAAGAGCGCCGACCTGGTCCTCGGCTCCCGCTGGGTCCCCGGCGGCCGGGTGGTCAACTGGCCCAAGACCCGCGAGTTCATCTCCCGGGGCGGCAGCTTCTACTCCCGCCTCGCGCTCGACCTGTCCCTGCGCGACATCACCGGCGGCTACCGCGCCTTCCGCCGCGAGACCCTGGAAGGGCTCGGCCTCGAAGAGGTCGCCTCGCAGGGCTACTGCTTCCAGGTCGACCTGGCCCGCCGCGCGGTGAAGGCCGGGTTCCACGTCGTCGAGGTCCCCATCACCTTCGTCGAGCGCGAACTCGGCGACTCGAAGATGAGCCGGGACATCATGGTCGAGGCCCTGTGGCGGGTCACCGCGTGGGGCGCCTCGGAGCGCGTCGGCAAGATCACCGGCAAGGGCGCCAAGCCGGCCCAGGCCCGGCGTACGGAGGGGCGGCAGCCGTAGCCCTCGGGGCGATACGGGTGTTTATGCCGCTCTGAGCCGCCGCCAGGCACACTGGAGGCATGACTGGCGCATCGACCCCCGTGTCCTCCGTCCGGCCCCCGCGCTCCCGGCTGCGGACGTTCCTGCCGCTCGGGATCGCGGCCTGGCTGGTGCTGGAGATCTGGCTGCTGACCGTGGTGGCGAAGGCGGCGAGCGGTTTCGTCGTCTTCCTGCTGCTGGCCGCCGGGATCGTGCTGGGCTCGGTGGTCATCAAGCGCGCGGGCCGCAGGGCCTTCGGGGCGCTGAACGAGGCGCTGCAGCGCGGCGGCGCCCCTGCGGAGAGCAGCGGCGGCAACGGCTTCATGATGCTCGGCGGCCTCTTCCTGATGCTGCCGGGCCTGATCTCCGACGCCCTGGGCCTCGTCCTGCTGATCCCCCCGGTCCAGAAGGCCCTCTCCGCCTACGCGGAGCGCACGGTGGAGCGCAAGCTCCGCGCGGCCGCCCCCGGCACCCTGGGCGACGCCTTCCAGCAGGCCCGTATGCACCGCCCCGACGGCAAGGTTGTCCAGGGCGAGGTCATCAGGGAGGACGGCACCAGGGCGGACGGGCCGCAGGACCAGCGCCCGCCGCTGACGTACTGATCCGGGCAGCCCTCCGGGCAGCCGAAAGACCGCGGGCGCCGTACGTGAAACTCACGTACGGCGCCCGCGGTCATCTCAGCTGATGTGCGCCGAACCCCGGCCCGGAGGGGCTAGGCCGACTTGCGGCTGTCCCGAGGATGCACCGCGAGGTTCATCGCCCCGGACCGCAGCACGGCAAGACGCTCCTCAAGGACCTCTTCGAGCTCCTCGCGGGTGCGCCGCTCCATCAACATGTCCCAATGCGTACGCGCGGGCTTGGCCTTCTTCTCCTCCGGGCCGTCGCCGTCCACGAGGAGTGCCTGCGCACCGCAGACCTTGCACTCCCACTCCGGCGGGATCTCCGCCTCGACCGAGAAGGGCATCTCGAATCGATGCCCCTTCTCGCATGCGTACTCCACGGCCTGGCGCGGGGCCAGGTCGATGCCGCGGTCCGTCTCGTAGCTGGTCACCACGAGGCGCGTGCCGCGAAGAGCTCGCTCACTCATGAATCGTGCCTCCCGGGCTTGTCGCCCACAGGACAGGTGTCGCTGTCGTCGTCATCCGGTCAACGTCCGGGCGGCGGTAAAGATTCCCGTCCCGAGTCCCGTTCCGGGTCGTGCGTCGCCGTCGTAGCCGCAGCCTTGTCAACCAGTGCAGTACCCACAGGCGCCCGCTTTGTCACATCTGATCGGAGATGTAACCCAGCGTTTCGGCATCTTTGACGCGCAGTAACGGTACGCCTGGCAGGCCAAACGCGTACACTACCGCCCTTTCGCGCTGAGCGCTAAATCTTCTCGGGTACGGGATTTCCCGCGTCGCCGATCGCCCGCCGCACCGGCACCCGCGCGAGCAGCACGAACCCGACGACGAAGAAGACCACCAGGGAGATGATCGCGTCCCGGTAACTACCGGTCAGTTGGTAGGTGACCCCGAACAGCAGCGGGCCCAGCCAGCTCATGCCCCGGTCGCTCATCTCGTACGCCGAGAAGTACTCGGCCTCCTTCCCGGGCGGTACCAGGTGTGAGAACAGCGACCGGGACAGGGCCTGGCTGCCGCCGAGAACCATCCCGATGGCCGCGGCGAGCAGGAAGAAGCCGACCGGGTTCCCGGCGGGCAGGAAGTAGCCCGCGCCCAGCGTGAGCGTCCAGGCCGCCAGGGACCCCAGAATCGTCCGCTTGGCCCCGTACGTCCGGGCGAGCCGCCCCATCCCCAGCGCGCCCGCGACCGCCAGCACCTGCACCAGCAGGACGGCCGTGATCAACGTGGACTGGCTCAGGCCCAGTTCCTCGGAGCCGTACACGGACGCCTGCGAGATCACCGTCTGGATGCCGTCGTTGTAGATCAGATAAGCCAGCAGGAAGGCGAGGGTCAGCCGGTGGCGGCGCATGTCCCGGATCGTCGCCGCGAACTGCCGCAGCCCCGGCGCGGACGCCCGCGCGTGAGGAGCCGGGGGCCGGTCGCGCAGCCGCAGCAGCGGGATCAGCGTGAAACCGCCCCACCACAGGCCCGCCGACGCCAGACAGATCCGCACGGCCGTCGACTCGGACACCCCGAACGAGTCGTGCGCCAGGTACAGCACCAGATCGACGACCAGGACGATCGAACCGGCCGCGTACCCGAACGCCCACCCGCGCGAGGAGACCGCGTCCCGCTCCTCGGGGCCCGCGATCTGGGGCAGGTAGGCGTTGTAGAGCATCATCGACACGGCCTGGGAGGCGTTCGCGACGATCAGCAGGGCCCCGCCCAGCAGATACCGGTCGCCGCCCAGGAAGAACATCCCCAGCGTCGCCGCCGCCCCCGTGTACGCCGTCACCGCCAGGAGCGGCTTCTTGCGTCCCTTGCGGTCCGCCGCGGCCCCCACCAGGGGCATCAGGACGACGGCCACGATCACCGACAGGGACACCGAGTACGCGAAGAACGACCCCGCGCGCACCGGGATCCCGAGGGGGTGCACATAGCCGTCGGCGTCGGCGGCCTCCTCGGCGACCGACGTCAGATAGGGGCCCAGGAACACGGTGAGGACGCTCGTCGAGTAGACGGAGCACGCCCAGTCGTAGAAGTACCAGCCGCGCTGCTCGCGCCGGCGGTCCGTGGCGTCCGCCACCAGGGTGTCGCTCCCCACCCGTGCCTCGCTTCCCCGTGGAACCGCCGCGCGAGGCGCCTCAGGCCCAGACGCCCCGCTCCTGCATGACCTCGCGCAGCGTGCCGATGTGATCGGTCATGATGCCATCCACGCCGAGGTCCAGGAGCCGGTGCATGCGCGCCGGTTCGTTGACGGTCCACACGTGCACCTGGAGTCCGCGCGCGTGGGCCGCGCGCACGAAGCGCCGGTCCACCACCGGGATGCCCGACTGGGCCACCGGCACCTGCGCGGCCACCGCCGACCGCCGCACCGTCGCGGGCACGCCCCAGGAGCGCAGCCGCAGGTTCAGCACGCCCCGCGTCCCGTACGACGTCGCCAGGCGCGGCCCCGCCAGCCGCTGGGCGCGCAGCACCCGCGCCTCCGAGAAGGAGCCCACGCAGACGCGGTCCCAGGAGTTCGTGCGGGCGATCAGGTTGAGCAGCGGGTGCAGCGCCGGCTCGGCCTTCATGTCGACGTTCCAGTGGACCTCAGGGAACGTCTCCAGCAGCTCCTCGAACAGCGGCACGGGTTCCTTGCCGCCCACGCGCGCGCGTGCGACGTCCGCCCACGGCAGGTCGGCGATGCGGCCCGCGCCGTCGGTGACCCGGTCCAGGGTGGCGTCGTGGAAGGCGGCCAGCTTGCCGTCGCGCGTGGCGTGGACGTCCGTCTCGATGTACCGGTAGCCCGCCGCGACCGCGCGCTGGAACTGCGCCACGGTGTTCTCCAGGCCGTCCGCCGCCCCGCCGCGGTGCGCGAACGGGATGGGGCCCGGGTGGTCGAGGTAGGGGTGGCGTATCAGCGTGGTCACCGCGGAAGTATGGCCTCCCGGGGTGTCCCGGTGGCAACGGCCGTCTCGCCGTCCGGTGCCGGGCCGACGGCGAACACCCTCAGGAACACCTGCGCCAGCGGCCCGATCGACAGCGCGTACAGCACCGTCCCGGCCCCGAGGGTGCCGCCCAGCGCGAACCCGGTCGCCACCACCGCCACCTCGATCGCCGTCCGCATCAGCCGGATCGAGCGCCCGGTGCGCCGGTGCAGCCCCGTCATCAGCCCGTCCCGGGGGCCGGGGCCGAACGCCGCCGCGATGTAGAGCCCGGTCGCCACGCCGTTCAGGACGATGGCCGCGAGCATCAGGGGGATCCGGACGGCCAGGCCGTGGACGTCAGGGGCCAGGGCGAGCGTGGCGTCCATCGCGAGGCCGACGGCGAAGACGTTGGAGACCGTGCCGAGTCCCGGGCGCTGGCGCAGCGGGATCCACAGGAGCAGGACCAGCGCGCCCACGGCGATCGCCACCTCGCCGATCGTCAGCCCGGTCAGCTCGGCGAGCCCCTGGTGCAGCACGCCCCAGGGCTCCAGACCGAGCCCCGCCCGCACCAGGAGGGCCGCGCTGGCGCCGTACAGCGCGAGACCGGCGTAGAGCTGGACGAGCCGCCGTCCGAGGCGGTTGCGGGTGGACAAGGGGACCCCCTGCTGGTCGAAGTGGACTGGTGCGTGTCACTCTGTGGGGGAGGAAGACGGGTCTTCCATGGCCAATTCGGGGAAGGTGGACTGATCTCCATGACGCAGTGGACCTCGGCGGTGGGGCCGGCGCAACTCGCGCGGCTGCTGACGTCCCAGCAGGACCGCCCGGCCGGTCCTGGCACCCGCCGCCCGCCCGCCTACCGGGCCCTCGCCGACGGCGTCCGCGTGCTCGTCCTGGAGGGCCGCGTCCCGGTCGCCGCCCGGCTGCCCGCCGAACGGGAACTGGCCGTGGCGCTGTCGGTGAGCCGGACGACCGTGGCGGCGGCCTACGAGGCGCTGCGCGCGGAGGGGTTCCTGGAGTCGCGGCGCGGCGCCGGGAGCTGGACCGTCGTGCCCGCCGGAAACCCCCTGCCCGCGCGCGGGCTCGAACCGCTGCCCCCCGAAGCCCTCGGCTCGGTGATCGACCTCGGCTGCGCGGCGCTGCCCGCCCCCGAGCCCTGGCTCACCCGCGCCGTCCAGGGCGCCCTGGAGGAGCTGCCGCCCTACGCGCACACGCACGGCGACTACCCGGCCGGACTGCCCGCCCTGCGCGCGATGATCGCCGAGCGCTACACCGCGCGCGGGATCCCCACCATGCCCGAACAGATCATGGTGACGACCGGCGCGATGGGCGCGATCGACGCGATCTGCCACCTCTTCGGCGGACGCGGCGAACGCATCGCCGTCGAGTCGCCCTCGTACGCCAACATCCTCCAGCTCATGCGGGAGGCGGGCGCGCGCCTGGTGCCCGTCGCCATGGCCGAGGGCCTGTCCGGCTGGGACATGGACCGCTGGCGCCAGATCCTCCGAGAGGCCGCGCCGCGCATCGCCTACGTGGTCGCCGACTTCCACAACCCCACCGGCGCCCTCGCGGACGACGACCAGCGGCGCGGCCTCGTGGAGGCGGCCCGGTCCGCCGGGACGGTCCTGGTGGCCGACGAGACCATGACCGAGCTGTGGCTCGACGAGGACGTCTCGATGCCCCGGCCCGTGTGCGGGTTCGACCCCGCCGGATCGACCGTGATCACCGTTGGATCGGCCAGCAAGGCGTTCTGGGCCGGGATGCGCATCGGCTGGGTGCGGGCCGCCCCCGACGTCATCCGCAGCCTCGTCGCCGCGCGCGCGTACGCCGACCTCGGCACGCCCGTCCTGGAGCAGCTGGCCGTCAACTGGCTGTTCTCCACCGGGGGCTGGTCGCAGGCCGTCGAGCTGCGCCGGGTCCAGGCCCGCGAGAACCGGGACGCGCTCGTCGCCGCCCTGCGCGCTCAGCTGCCCACGTGGGAATACGAGGTGCCCCGGGGCGGGCTCACGCTGTGGGTGCGCGCCGGGGGGCTCTCCGGGTCGCGGCTCGCCGAGGCGGGGGAGCGGGTCGGCGTACGGGTGCCGTCCGGGCCCCGGTTCGGGGTGGACGGGGCGTTCGAGGGGTACGTGCGGCTGCCGTTCACCGTGGGGGGCGCGGTGGCGGAGGAGGCCGCCGCGCGGCTCGCCGCCGCGTCCCGGCTGGTGGAGAGCGGGCGGTCGGGAGGCGGGGAGACGCCTCGGACGTTCGTGGCGTGAGATCCGGCGTGTCGAGGAAACGGTAAGGGGCGCCCTCCATGGAGGACGCCCCTTACCTGTGTGGCCTAGCGGCTCACGACCTGTGCGGCCTGGCGGCTCACGCCTTCTCCAGGGACACCGTCTCCACCGACACCGTGTCGTCGTCGGCCGGGGCGGTGCGCGGCGGCAGGAGGTCGAGCACCGCCTGCCGGTCGGCGTCGCTGGTGGCGTCGTCGTACGGGTCCGGGGTCGCCGGGACCTGGAGGCGGTGGACGGGGCCGGTGCCGAGGCGCGCGTAGCCGCGGCCCGGGGGCATGTGGTCGACGGGGGTGGTGTGCGGGGGCGCGCCCAGGACCGCCGTCAGCTGGTGCGGGGACGCCGGGCCGAGCACCACGCGTGCGCGTGTGTGCTGGCGTACGGCGTCGGAGAGGGCGTCCAGGGCGTCGAACTGCTCCGCCACGACGACCGTCACCTGGGCGGCCCGGCCGTGCCGCAGAGGCGTCTGGAGGTGGGTCTGGGGGTCCTTCTGGCCGTCGGCGGACGCCAGGTGGGTGAAGGCGCTCGGACGGTCCAGGAGGATCCACAGGGGGCGCTTGGTGTCCTCGGGCGGGGGGTGACCCGCCTGCCGGGCACGGTTGGCGGCGATCAGCCGCCGTTCCGTCTCCTGCGCCGCCCACTCCAGTCCGGTCAGCGCCCCGGCGAGCCCGACCTCGACGCCCAGGACGCCGTCCCGGCCGGTCAGGCACGCGTACTCGCCGGTGCCGCCGCCGTCGACGACCAGGACGTCGCCGTGCTGGAGTGCCTGGAGCGCGATCGAGCGCAGGAGGGTCGAGGTGCCCGTGCCGGGCTGGCCGACGGCCAGGAGGTGGGGCTCGGTGGAGCGGATGCCGGTGCGCCAGACGACCGGCGGGACGTCGCGCAGCTCCTCGCCGTGGGTGAGCGGGAGCGTGCGCTGGGTGTGGGAGGGGTCGGTGAGGCCCAGCACCGTCTCGCCGGGGGCGGTGACGAAGCGCTGGGCGGCGATGTCGGCGGGCAGCGGGGCGAGGACGTCGACGGTGAGTTCGTTGCCCTCCTCGTCCCAGGCGAACAGGTACTCGCGGCCCCGGCCGGCCTTGGCGGCGAGCAGTTGCTCCACGCGTGCGCGCGCCTCTGCCTCGCCGTCCGGGAAGTACGCCGGATAGCGGATGCGCAGCCGGGCGACGCGGCCCGAGTCGTCGAAGTCGTACGCCGGGAACGCCTTCTCCCAGTCGCCGCCGTGGGCGTACAGGGGGGAGGGGTCCTCGGCGGTCGAGAAGTACGGGACCAGGGCCTCGTACAGCGCGCCGAGACGCGCCGTCTGGGCCTCGTCGGGGCCTTCCGGGGCCGGCGGGGTGCGGTCCCGGCCGTGCCAGGCCGCCGCAGCCATCAGCGTGACGACGGCGAGCAGCGGCCCGTACGGCACGAGCGCCACCACCAGGACCACCGAGGCCACCAGGAACAGCAGCGGCCCGCGCTTGTCCTTGGGGGTCTCGGCCCACCTGCGCCGCCCGGCCGAGGCCAGCCGGCGCAGCCCGCGGGAGACCGTGATCAGCGGGTGCAGGACGTCGGTGGCGCTGTCGGCCGCCGTCCGGGCCAGTTCCCGGCTCCGGGCGATCTGCGCGCTGCCTGTGCTCAGAATGCGGGGGAGGGGGCGCCGGGCCACTGGTGTCTCCTGGAGGTGCGTACGGGAGGTGGGGTCAGAACTTGATGCCGCCGAGCAGGCTCGCCAGGCTCTCGCCGCCCGCCTTGATGCTCGGGGCGATCGCCGTGCTCGCCATGTAGAAGCCGAAGAGCGCGGCCACCAGCGCGTGGGACGCCTTGAGGCCGTCCTTCTTGAAGAAGAGGAAGACGATGATGCCGAGCAGGACCACACCTGAGATGGACAGGATCATTTGAGTTCTCCTGGCTAGGGGGGACAGTCACCATGAGTACTTCCAGGCTCACAGGATGTATCTATACGATAAAAGGTGTAAAAGGGTGAATTGCCGCGAATTTCGCCCGTTCGGGGTAACCCGGCTTGCGCCGTCCGAAGGGGAGGATTGCCTCGAACGGGGCTGTTCGTGATCTTTGCCGCAGCAGGCTCCACCCATGTGCGCGACGAGCCAGTACCCTGTCGATTCACCCGTACGGCACACAGCGACGGCATCCGAGAGGCGGTCCGAACCGATGGCTGAAGCCCCCGACCCCGAGGTCGTGGAGCTGGCGACCAAGATCTTCGATCTGGCCCGGCAGGGGCGGACCGAGGCGCTGGTGGCGTACGTGGACGCCGGCGTTCCGGCCGACCTCACCAACGACCGCGGCGACTCCCTCGTGATGCTCGCCGCCTACCACGGCCACGCCGACGCCGTCCGGGCGCTCCTCGACCGCGGCGCGCCCGCGGGCGACGTCAACGACCGGGGTCAGACCCCGCTCGCCGGGGCCGCCTTCAAGGGCGAGACGGAGGTCGTCCGGATCCTCCTGGCGGCCGGCGCCGACCCCGCCGAGGGCACCCCCTCGGCCGTCGACACGGCCCGGATGTTCGGCCGGACAGAGCTTCTGGAGCTGTTCGCCACACGGTGAACCGCGGGCTAGGATGCGGCGGCCACCAGGCGATAAACAGATTTTCACCAGGTAAATCGACCACAACGGGGGAGGCGGTACGAAGCCGCCGGAAATTTCGGTCGCGGCAGGCAGAACGGCCGGGTCATCATGACGACGTGATTCACGGACACGATGGCTGGGCAGGTGTTGCCGCACCGCGTGGGCCGTGACGCGGTCCGCATGGGCCACCGACGAGAGGCAGAGGAAGATGGTCTACAGCAAGCAAGAGACGGCGGGCGCCCCGACGTGTTGTCACGCGGCCAGGTAGTGCACGATCCCCGGTTGCGTCGACGCTTGATGTGAGGCTGTTTCCCATGTTCGATCCGGTCATAGCGCCCAGTGGAACCCTGCTCGGCCTCCTCCAGAGGGGCCGCGGCGACGGCACGCTGCACGCGCTCACCGCACCGCGAGCCGAAGCGCTCGCGGCCCTGAACCACTGTGTGCTGCGCGATCCCCGTCACGACTGGCAGGTGGAGAACCGCTCCCTCTACTACGCCCGGCTCTACCTCGACCTGAACGGCGAGCTGGACGAGATCGAGGCCCACCTCTTCGACGCCGAGGACGCCTTCGACACCGAGGAGTCCCGCACGGGCCTCGCCCTCGCCGTCCTCGGCCACCTCGCCTCCTACGGCAGGCGCGACGCCCTGTGGCTGCTGCGCCGGTACGCCACCTCGGGCACCAACTGGGCCTGGGCCCTGGACGAACTCGCCCTGCGCGACGACGACGCGGGCCTGCGCGCCCTCGCCGCCCCCGTGCTCGCCCGGTTCGCCACCGACGCCGAGGGCGAGGCCGAACTCGCCGCGACCGTCCGCGACGCCTTCGAACCACGGCCGTGGCGGCTGTGGGCCGAGGATCCGCGCGAGTACGTCTCCGCACGCGTGCGTGCCGCCCAGGAGACCGGCTGTTTCGACCGCTGGCAACGCCAGCTGAGCCCCACCGGACCCCGGCCCGGCTGGAGCGTCGCCGCCGTCTTCGAATGGGCCCAGCAGGGCGTCGAACGCGGCGCCGCGCTCCATGTGCCCGCCGCCCGCTGCCTCGCCGCCGTCGCGGCCCCCGAGGACCGGCCCGAGATCGTCCGCGCCGCCCAGGACGGCACCGAGGGCGCCCGCTGCACCGCCCTGCGCTATCTCGCCGACAGCCACGACCCCGGCGTCCTCGACCTGATCGAACAGGCCGTCGCCACCGGCACGACGCCCGTCGTCGAAGCCGCCGTCGACGCCTTCGAACGGATGCGGTCCGTCGCCGCCGTCGACCGCGCGCGCGGCTGGGTCCACCGGCCCGACGCGCTCGGCGCCGCCGCCGGACGCGTCCTCGCCTGCCGGGGCGCCACCCGCGACAGCGACCTCGTCCTCGGCGCCCTGCGCGAGGCCGTACGGGGCGAGGGCTGCGACGCGACGACCCTGTGGCCCCTCGTCGACGGCGCGGGCCGCCTCGGCATCGTCTGCGCGGCCCCCGTCCTGCGCCACATCTACCGCGAGACGGCCTCCTCCCATCTGCGCGGCCACTGCGCGCGGGCGCTCGCCGCCACCGACCCCTCCTTCGCCACCGGCTTCGCCGTCGAATGCCTCTGGGACTGCGAGGAGACCACCCGGGAGGTCGCCGCACGGCACGCCGAGACCGGCGACACGCGCGTGGTGGAACGACTGCGCCGGCTCGCCGCCGATCCCGCCGAGGAGGCGGAGGTCCAGACGGCCGTACGGAGCCGGATCGGACCGGACACGGCCGCCATGTGACCGCCACCGCCGCGTGATCGTTTCTGACCGGAACGGCTCCCCGCCGTGACCGGAACGGGCTCCCTGCCGTGACCGGGTCGGGGCTCCGTCGTGAACGGAACGGGCTCCCTCACGCCCGCCGGGTGAACGCCCGACGACCCCCGGGTCAGACGGACATGGACACCGTCTGACCTGCTCGGGCGTGCGATACAACGCTCACGCGACGTTTGTCGTTCGGAAAGATCCACTTTGACGCGTTCACGTCCGGCGCGGAGACAACACCCGTATGCGTGTCGTCATCGTGACCGAATCCTTTCCCCCCGACGTGAACGGCGTGGCCCACTGCGCGCTTCAGACCGCCCGGCACCTCGTAGATCGCGGTCACGCCCCCGTCGTCGTCGCCCCGGCCCCCGCGCCGGGACACCGGCCGGACGCCTCGGCGCCCTGCCCTGTCGTCCATGTCCCCTCGCTTCCGCTCCCCGGCTACCCCCAGGTCCGCGTCGCTCTCCCCAGCCGACGCCTCGCCGCGACGATCGTCGAGCACGAGCCCGACGTCGTCCACCTGGCCAGCCCCTTCGTCCTCGGCGTGCGCGGCATGGCCGCCGCCGCCAAGTTCGGCGTCCCCGCCGTCGCCGTCTACCAGACCGACCTCGCCGGATACGCCCGCACCTACATGGGCGCTGGAGAGGCCGCCGCCTGGCGCCGCATCCGCTCCGTCCACTCCGCCGCCGACCTCACCCTCGCGCCCTCCAGTGCCTCCCTGCACGACCTCGCCGCCCACGGAGTGCCCCGCGTGAAGCTCTGGCCGCGCGGCGTCGATACGGTACGGTTCCGTCCCGACCTCCGGGACGACGCGATACGCCGCGAGATCGCGCCCGACGGCGAGACGATCGTCGGCTACGTCGGCCGACTCGCCCCCGAGAAGCAGATCGAACTCCTCTCCGGCGTCTGCGCGCTGCCCGGCGTCAAGGTCGCCGTCGTGGGCGACGGGCCCAGCCGGCCCGCGCTCGCCGAACAACTCCCCGGCGCTGTCTTCCTGGGCCGCCGCACCGGCGGCGAACTCGCCCGGATCTTCGCCTCCCTGGACGTCTTCGCGCACACCGGCCCCTTCGAGACGTTCTGCCAGACCGTCCAGGAGGCCATGGCCAGCGGCGTCCCGGTCGTCGCGCCCGCCGCCGGCGGCCCGCTCGACCTGGTCGTCGACGGGCGCACCGGCCTCCTGTTCCCCGCGGGCGACCGTGACGCCGTCCGCGACGCCGTCGCCGCCCTCGTCGCCGACCCCGCCCGCCGCGCGTCCTACGGCGCCGCCGCGCGCGCGATGGTCGAGGGGCGCACCTGGGCCGCTGTCGGCGACCAGCTCATCGGGCACTACGCGGACGTCCTGGCCGCACGGCGCCGGCAGGCGGTGGCGGCATGAGCGGCATGAACGGGACGCCGAAGGCGCCCGCGGGTGAGGGCGGACGCAGGGCCATGGCGACGCGGTTCGCCGCGAAGGAACCCCGGACCGTCCGCAACGGCGAGGGGCTGCGGATCGTACGGCTCGCGAACTTCGTCGCCCCCTCCTCGGGCGGCCTGCGCACCGCCCTGCGCGAGCTGGGCAAGGGGTTCCGCGAGGCCGGCCACGAACCCGTGCTGATCGTCCCCGGGCCCCGGTACACCGACCAGGACACCGAACAGGGCCGCCTCATCACCCTGCCCGGACCCCTCGTCCCCGGCACCGGCGGGTACCGCGTCCTCACCGACAAACAGCGCGTCGCCCGCCTCCTGGAAGAACTCGGCCCCGACCGCCTGGAGGTCTCCGACCGGACGACCCTCCGGTGGACCGGACGATGGGCCCGCCGCGCGCGCGTGCCCGCCGTGATGGTCTCCCACGAGACCGCCGACGGCGTCCTGCGCACCTGGGGCCTGCCCGAAGGCGCCGCCCGGCGCGCCGCCGACGCCCTCAACGTCCGCACGGCACACACCTACGCGCGCGTCGTGTGCACCACCGAGTTCGCCGAGCGGGAGTTCGTCCGCATCGGCGCCCGCAACGTCGTCCGCGCCCCGCTCGGCGTCGACCTCGCGCAACGCCACCCCTCCCTCCGCGACGCCGGGCTGCGCGAGCGGTACGCGCGCCCGGACGAGGTGCTGATCGTCACCTGCACCCGGCTCTCCGTGGAGAAACGTCCCGGCACCGCCCTCGACGCCCTGGCCGCACTCCGTGCACGCGGCGTACCGGCCCGGCTCGTCGTCGCCGGAGACGGCCCGCTGCGCGCCCGGCTCGAACAGCGGGCCCAGGGGCTGCCGGTGACCTTCCTCGGCCACGTCGGCGACCGGCACCTCCTCGGGGCGCTCCAGGCGTCCGCCGACGTCTGCCTCGCCCCCGGGCCCGCCGAGACCTTCGGGCTCGCCGCACTGGAGGCCATGGCCTGCGGGACGCCGGTCGTCGTCAGCGCCTCGTCGGCGCTGCCCGAGGTGATCGGGGGTGCGGGGGCTGTCGCCGCCGATCGGGGGGAGGCGTTCGCGAACGCCGTCGAGTCGCTGCTCGCCCGGCCGGAGGGGGAGCGGCGGGGGGAGGCGCGGGAGCGGGCGGAGTGCTTCGGGTGGGAGGGGGCGGTGGATGCGTTTCTGGCGGCGCACGATGCGACGGTGCCGGTGCGTTCTGGCGTTGGTGTGAGCGGCGGGACGGTACCGGTTCGTTCTGGTGGTGACGGTGCGACGGGGCTGTGCTGTTCCGGCGGTGGGGAGGCGACGGTACCGGATCGTTCTGACGCTTGCGGTGTGACGCTACCGGTCCGTTCCGACGTGTGCGATGGAACGCTATCGTCCCGTTCTGACGCTCGCGATGCGACGCTACCGACCCGTTCCGACCCCCAGGACACGACGGCACCGTCCCGTCCCGGCGTCTCCCGGAGCCTCGCGTGACCCCCGTCCGTTTCGTCGCCCTCGGGGACTCGCTGACCGAAGGGATCGGCGACCCCGTGGGCGACGGGTGGCGCGGCTGGGCGGCGCTCCTGGCGGGCGGGCTGAGCGGTGAGCCGGTGACGTTCACCAACCTCGCGGTCAGCGGGGCGCAGACCCGGGACGTGGTGGAGCGCCAGCTCCCGACGGCCCTGGCGCTGCGGCCGGACGTCGTCTCGGTCGTCGTCGGCGTCAACGACACCCTGCGCTGCACGTTCGACATCCACGCCGTCGCCGCCCGCCTGGACACGGTGTACGGCGCGTTCGCGGGCCGGGGCGTGACCCTGCTGACCGCGTGCCTGCCGGACCCGGGGACGATGCTCGGCCTGCCGGGAGCGCTCGCGCGCCCGCTGGCCCGGCGGCAACGGGCCGTCAACACGGTCGTGCACGCCCTCTCCGAGCGCCACGGCGCGGTGCACCTGCACGCCGCCGAGGGCGCCTGGACCAGCGACAGGGCGATGTGGAGCGCGGACCGGCTGCACCCGGGCGAACGCGGCCACCGGCAGCTCGCGGCACGGTTCCACGCGCTGCTCGCGGAGACCGGGCGGGCGACCGGGCCCGCACCCTCGCCGGAACCCGAGTTCCCGGCGCCCACCCGCTCGGCGAGCCTGTGGTGGCTGGCCACCCAGGGCAGCGCCTGGGTGGCCCGGCGCTGCACCGACCTGCTGCCTCAGCTGCTGACCCTGGCCGCCGACGAACTGCGGCACCGCGCGCGGGGGACCAGCGCACGGCTGGACCTCAGGACGGCGGCGGCGGTCTCGGCGGCGTTGGGGGCGGTGTCGGTGGGGGAGCGGGGGGTGGACGCGGCCTGAGCGGGGGCGAGGGGCGCGCGGGCGGGACGGAGGCTCGGTGCCGCCCAGGGCCGGCCAAGGGCGCTCACGAAGCGGCCCCGCCACGCCTGCCACGCCTGCTCACGTTGCCGAGGGTCCGGGGCGCTGCACACGCCCACGACTCGCGCGCGCTCGCCCAAGCGCTTGCGTTCGCCCATAGCTCACGCGCGCCCGCCCTTGAGAGACGAGGGCGAAGCGGCCCTCAGGGCCCACGACCCTCACTCGCCCGCCGAGCGCTCCTTCCCCGGCCCGGCACCCCTGACCCGACACCCCTCGCGCACGCCCGCCTGGGCTGGGTGCCCCCTCACCGCCGCCGTACCCCCACGAACCTCACCGGCGTTCCCGGTACGGCCTGCGCCGCCGCCGCGAGGTCGCCCGCGCGGACGACCGCGATGACCGGATACCCTCCGGTCGTCGGATGATCGGCGAGGAACACGACGGGATGCCCGTCGGGCGGTACTTGGACGGCGCCCAGCACCATCCCCTCGCTGGCGAGTTCCCCGGCGCGCGCCCGCTCCAGGACCGGCCCCTCGGTGCGCAGCCCGATGCGGTTGCTGGCCGGGGAGACGCGGTACGCGCGTGTGGTGAACGTGCGCAGCGCCTCCGGGGTGAACCAGTCGGCACGGGGCCCCGGGGTCACGCGCAGGATCAGCTCGGTGGGAGGTGCCGGCAGGGGAACGGCGTCCACGCGCGCGGAGGGCGTCGACGGGCACCCCAGCGGAAGGACCGCGCCGTCCGCCAGGGGAGCCGGCCCCAGACCCGACAGGAGGTCCGTCGACCGGCTGCCGAGGACCGGCTCGGCCAGGAACCCGCCCGAGACGGCGACGTAGGAGCGGACGCCGGCCGTCGCCGCGCCGACCTCCAGGAGAGCGCCCGCCGGAACGTGGACCGGGGCGCCCCAGGGCGCCGGCCGGCCGTCCACGGTCACCGCGCACGGCGCGCCCGCGACGGCCGCGGTGACCGTGCAGCGGGTCCGCAGGGCGCAGCCGTCGAGCGTGGTCTCCAGGACGGCCGCCGAGGCCGGGTTGCCGACGAGCCGGTTGACCAGCGCCGCCGTCCCGGGGTCCAGGGCGCCGGAATGCGGCACGCCCAGGTGCGCGTGACCAGGGCGGCCCTGGTCCTGGAGGGTCGTGAGGGCGCCGGCGCGGACGACGGCGAGGGCGCGGTCGGTCACGTGCGGACCCCCGGAGAGGCCGGGACGAACCGTACGCGTGTGCCCGGCGACAGCAGCGCGGCGGGCTCGCGCGTGTGGTCCCACAGCACGGCGTCCGTCGTGCCGATCAACTGCCAGCCGCCCGGCGAGGAGCGCGGGTACACGCCCGTGTACAGGCCCGCGAGGGCGACCGAGCCCGCCGGGACGGCGGTCCGGGGAGTCCCCCTGCGCGGCACGTCGTAGCGCGCGGGCAGGCCGGTGAGGTAGCCGAAGCCGGGGGCGAAGCCGCAGAAGGCGACGCGGAACTCAGTGCCCGCGTGGATGCGGGCGACCTCCTCTTCGGCGACCCCCCAGTGCGCGGCGACCTCGGCGAGGTCCGGGCCGTCGTAGCGCACCGGGATCTCCACGGCCGTCTCCGTCCGCGCGGCGACCGGCGGGATCTCGGCGGACGCCAGCTCGGCGGCGAGCCTCACGGGGTCCGTGAGGCCGTCCAGGAGGACCGTACGGGCCGCGGGGACGAGTTCACGGACCGTGAGCAGTCCGGCCGACCGGCGGCGGCTCAGCTCGGCGTGCAGCGCCTCCGCCTCGGCACCGGAGGACACCTCGACGAGGAGCGCGTCGTCGCCGACGGGGAGAATCCGCAGGTTCGCGCTCATGCGCCCACTTCCTGCCCGTGCCGAGCCCGCCCGGCACCCGGAGTCCGGGACCGGGGCTGGAACCGGGACCGCGCGGCACCGGACGACGGCCACACGCGGTGACCTCGCCCCTGATCCCCGCGCGCCCCCCGTACCTCGACCGTAACCCCCCTCACGCGAACGCCCCCACCCGCACCCCGGCCTCCTCCAGCCGCCGCCGCACCCGGCGCGCGAGGTCCACCGCGCCCGGAGTGTCACCGTGCAGGCAGAGGGAACGCGCGCGGACGGCGACGGAGGCGCCCGTGCGCGAAACGACGTGGCCGGACGAGGCCAGGGCGAGGGAGCGTTCGACGACCGCCTCCGGGTCGTGGACGACCGCGCCCTCCTCCCCGCGCGGGACGAGCGTGCCCTGATCGGTGTACGCGCGGTCCGCGAACGCCTCCGGGACACCGGTCAGGCCCGCCTGCCCGGCCAGCTCCAGGAAGCGGGAGTCCGGCAGGCCGAGCACCGGGAGAGCGGGGCCGACCAGCAGGACGCCGTCGACGACCGCGCGGGCCTGCTCCTCGTCGTGGACGATCCGGTTGTAGAGCGCGCCGTGCGGCTTGACGTACGCCACGCGCGCGCCCGCCGCACGCGCGAAGACCTCCAGGGCGCCGATCTGGTAGGCGACCTCGGCGGCGAGTTCCGCGGGCGGCACGTCCATCGCGCGCCGCCCGAATCCGGCGAGGTCCCGGTAGGAGACCTGCGCCCCGATCGTCACGCCCTTCTCGGCCGCCATCGCGCACACGCGCCGCATGGTGACCGGATCCCCGGCGTGGAAGCCGCAGGCCACGTTGGCGCTGGTGACGACGGACAGGAGCTGTTCGTCGTCGGTGAGCCGCCAGCGGCCGAAGCCCTCGCCGAGGTCGGCGTTCAGATCGATCATGCTGTCTCCTGTCGGAAGGCCGGGGCGCCCACGCGGTACTGCTCGTCGCGGGCGTCGGTGAGGAACATGTGCCCCGGCGCGTGCGTGAGGGCGAACGGCGGGCGCGAGGCCATGACCGCCGCCTGCGGGGTGACGCCGCAGGCCCAGAACACCGGGATGTCGTCCGGCCCGGCGTCCACCGGGTCGCCGAAGTCGGGCCGTGAGAGGTCGGCGATGCCGAGCCCTGCCGGATCGCCCAGGTGCACGGGGTCGCCGTGCACCGCGGGGAGCAGCGCGGTCTCCCGCACGGCTGTCTCCAGGTGCCGGGCGGGCACCGGGCGCATGGACACCACCAGCGGGCCCGACAGGCGCCCGGCGGGCCGGCAGAGGCGGTCGGTGACGTACATCGGGACGTTGCGGCCCTGTTCGACGTGGCGCATCGGCACGCCCGCGCGCGTCAGCGCCGACTCGAACGTGAAGCTGCACCCGATGAGGAACGCCACGAGGTCGTCGCGCCAGTACGCGCGCGCGTCCGTCGGCTCGTCCACCAGCTCGCCGTCCCGCCACACCCGATAGCGTGGCAGATCGGTCCGCAGGTCGGCGCCCTCGGCCAGCGGCGTCGTCCAGGAGCCCGCGTCCGTCACGTCGAGCACCGGGCAGGGCTTCGGGTTGCGCTGGCAGAACAGCAGCACGTCGTACGCCCAGTCGGCGGGGACGGCGATCAGGTTGGCCTGGGTGCGGCCGGGCGCGAGGCCGGCCGTGGGCCCCGAAAGGCCCTCCCGGAAGCGGGCGCGGGCGGTTTCCGGGCTCCACGCGTGAGCGCGCGGATCGACGGCGATGACGGGACGGTCGTGCGCGACGGCCCTCGGGCCGGGCGGGGTCGTTTGCACGTCAGTGACCTCCCTTTGGTCTCCGGCAGGCCCAGGAGGGCCAGCGCCGCGATGCCGTAGCCGATCGCGCCGAACACCAGGGCGCCGCCGACGCCCCAGCTGTCGGCCAGGAACCCGACGGTGGTCGGGAAGACGGCGCCGACCGCGCGGCCGGTGTTGTAGGTGAAGCCCTGGCCGGTGCCGCGCACGTGCGTGGGGTACAGCTCGGCCAGGTAGGAGCCGAAGCCGCTGAAGATCGCCGACATGCAGAACCCGAGCGGGAAACCGAGCACCAGCAGGAGCGTGTTCGCGCCGTGCGGGATGTTCGCGTACGCCAGGATGCACACCGCCGACAGCAGGGCGAACAGCCAGATGTTGCGGCGCCGGCCCAGCCGGTCGGTGAGGTGCCCGCCGGTCAGGTAGCCCAGGAAGGCGCCCGAGATCAGGAACGTCAGATAGCCGCCCGTACCGACCACCGACAGCCCCCGGTCGCCCTTGAGGTAGGTCGGCACCCAGGTGGCCAGCGTGTAGTAGCCGCCCTGGACGCCCGTCGAGAGCAGCCCGGCGAACAGGGTCGTGCGCAGCAGCGGGCCGGTGAAGATCTCCTTGAACGAGCCCTTGCGGACACTGCGCTCGCGCACGGCGGTCGCCTTCGGGGCGTCCTGGACGCGGCGGCGCATCCACAGCACCAGGAGGGCCGGCAGGGCGCCCGTCCAGAACATCACACGCCACGCCAGGTCGTGGTCGACGAGCGAGAAGACCAGCGTGTAGACCAGCGCGGCCAGCCCCCAGCCGACCGCCCAGGACGACTGGACCGCGCCCAGGGTGCGCCCGCGATGGCGGTCGCTCGCGTACTCGGCGACCAGGATCGCGCCGACCGCCCACTCACCGCCGAAACCGAGCCCCTGGAGCGCGCGGAAGACCAGCAACGTCTCGTAGGTGGGCGCGAAGCCGCAGGCGACGGTGAAGACGGCGTACGTGACCACCGTGATGATCAGCGCGCGCACCCGGCCGATCCGGTCGGCCAGGACGCCGGCGACCGCGCCGCCGACCGCCGAGACGACCAGGGTGACGGTCGTGAACAGGCCGGTCTGGCCGCTGTCCAGGCCGAAGTACGCGGCCAGGGCGACCATGCTCAGCGGCAGCGTGAAGTAGTCGTACGAATCGAGGGCGTAGCCGCCGAAGGCGCCCGCGAAGGCACGCCGGCCGCGCGGTCCGAGGGCGCGCAGCCAGCCCAGAGGGCCGTCGTCGGCGCGGGTCGTGGGGGAGGAGTGGGTGTCGGTCGTGCTCATGGGCACCTCGCAGAGCAGACGGAGAGTGCGTGGGAATGAGCCGTGCGGGACCTGGCCAGGATGTGCAGCAAGGTAGAGGATCGTTGAACGATCCTTCAATACCCATGTTGTTTCGTTGAGATGCCTGCGGTTGAATTCCGGGCATGACGGAGCGGGCGGGGCACCTGACGGGACTGGCGGACGATCGCGCTCTCCTGGGGCGCACCAGCACGGCCGAGCGGGTCGCGGACATCCTCAGGAGCCGCATCGCCGAGGGCTACTTCCCGCCCGGCACCCGGCTCTCCGAGGACAGCATCGGCGGAGCCCTCGGCGTCTCCCGCAACACCCTGCGCGAGGCGTTCCGGCTGCTCACCCATGAGCGGCTGCTCGTCCACGAACTCAACCGGGGCGTCTTCGTGCGCGTCCTGACCGTCGAGGACGTCGAGGACATCTATCGCACGCGCGCGCTGGTCGAGTGCGCCGTCGTCCGCGGTCTCGGTGAACCCCCGTACGCGCTCGACGGGCTCGCGGAAGCGGTCGAGGAAGGGCGCTCGGCGCTGCGCGAAGGTGACTGGAAATCGCTGGGCACCGCCAACATCCACTTCCACCGCGCCCTCGTCGCCCTCGCCGGCAGCGCCCGCACCGACGAACTGATGCGCAGCGTCTTCGCCGAACTCCGCCTCGCCTTCCACCTCGTGGACGACCCGCGCCGGCTGCACGAGCCGTATCTCGCGCGCAACCACCAGATCCACCAGGCCCTGCGGGAGGGGCGGCGCGAGGAGGCGGAGCGGCTGCTCGCGGTCTACCTCCGCGATTCACGCGAACGAGTGACGGAGGCGTACGGACACCGCGTGTCTGACATGCCCTAGTACGCCCCCTGAGGTCCTGGTCCACCCCGGCGTTTGGGTCGTTGTCAGACCGAGGACCTAGGCTGTGCACCGTGACTTCGCCTGCATCGACGGACCGCGTTCCGCCCCAGCTCAGCGCGGCGCCGCGCCCCGCACCGGGGCCCGCCGCCGACGAGGGGCTGGCGCGTCGGCTGCGCGCGCTCGCCTGCACGGCCCCGCTGCACGACCTCGACGCCCGCAAGGCCAACCTCGCGGGCGAGTACTCGGTCTACGGCATGGCGGAGGTCGCCCTCGCGGCGATCGATCTGGTCACCCTGAACATGGACTTCGACACCGGCGCCGACCACGAGCAGATCGTCGCCCGCCTCCTGCCCCGCATCGCCGCCCAGGCCCCCCAGCGGCCCGCCGCCGAGCACGAGCGCGTGGCCCGCTGGGTCCTGGAGAACCTGATCAACGTCGGCAGCGTCGACCGCGGCTTCCGCGCGGTGTACGGCACCTTCGCGGCCGACGGCAGCTACGTGCGCCGCGACTACGACTTCAAGCTCGTCGAGGAGGTCCCCGGGTACGACGGCGCCGTCTACCTGCGCACGACCGACGAGGCCGTCAACGTCCTCGTCGGCGCCCTCGACACCGACGTCACCAGCGCCCAGATCGCCGCCGAGGTCAAGCTGGAGGTCCTGATCCGGCGCGGCCGGCTCGCCGACGCCCAGCTCGCCGCCGAACAGGCCCGCTACCGGACCGTCCAGTACTCCGAGACCCTGCGCCGCGCCCTGGAGGCCACCCGGCGCAACGTGCGCGCGGTGGACTGGCTCAACGCCGTGCCCGACATGATCGCCGAAGCGCTCGACCACGTCGCCGACCGCTACCGGCACGAGAACGCGATCCTCACCAACATCCGCAAGGCGCGCGACGAGATCGAGGACGCCGAGAACAAGCGCCGGGCCGCCGAACTCGTCGACATCGTCAAGGACTGCATCCGCCGCCACACCCAGCTGCAGTCCCGCCTCCTGGAGGCCGGCCCCCTGTTCCGCGCGGAACAGGACCGCCAGGCGTTCTCGACGCCCATGACGTCCTCCGGGATAGACCTCTACGGCCACCTCGTCGCGCCCGTGCTGCCGCTGCCGCTGGAAGAGGCGACCCGGGTCACCGGGGCGTTCTTCGCCAAGGGCGCGGGCATGCGCACGCCCGTCTCCGTGCGCGTCGCCGACCTCGTCGAGATCCTGCTCACGCCCCCCGTCGAGCGCGAACACCTCGGCGCGGAGATGCCCGAGCCGGACCTGATCGCCACGCCGGACGACAGCCGCTTCAGCGAGGAACAGCTGGCCGCCGCCAAGGAACTGCTGGACCTCCCCGCGGACGCGCCCCGCAGGCTGTCCGGCCTGCTCGCCGAGGCCCGCCGCGCCGACCCCGAACTGCCCTACCTGGTCGCCCTGCTGGCCGTGCACGCCGCCAGCCCCGCCGTAGGCACCGCCTACCGGCAGGGCGAGGAGAAACTGCTGTTCGCCGTCGACGACGGGACCGAACTGGACGACCCCGAGTTCGGCGGCGCCGACCTGATCGTGGGGACCGCTTTGTTGGACGCCGTCGCAATGGCCGCTGACCGGACCGAGGCGGCTTGATGTTTCTGGAGTACTTGTGGTGAGTGAGCACGTCGAACGGAGCGAGCCGGAGACCCCCGCACCGCCGACCCCCGCCGCCCTGACCCCGGCGGACGCCGCCGACGCCGCCCGGCTCGTCGCCTTCGGCCTCCAGCCGAAACTGCAGCCCGCGCGGGACCAGGAGTACACCGAACTGCTGCGCCGCTACCGGGAGGACCCGGCGTTCGCGCGCCTCGCGGACGCCGTCGCCACCGGCCTCGGCCTCGTCGTCCTGGAGGTGTCCCCGCGCGCGGGGATGGCCGTCACCGCCGGGGAGGACTCCGTGTTCGCCGTCCGGATGGGCGACTACGCGCGCCGGACGTCCGCCGACGGCAGCGACCGCTTCCTGCACGGCCTCGCGCACCTCGCCGTCGCCGCCATGGCCTTCCCCCGCCCGGAAGACCTCGCCGACGACGGCTACATCGGCCGGGTCAGCGTCCACGGCGTCGACGCGTTCGTACGCCAGGCGTGCCGGCGCCTGGAGGAACGGGCCGCCGAGACGGGCGAGAACACCGACCCGGCGTCCGACGCACCCGGCCTGGAGGCCGCCTGGCGGGTCTGGACGCGGCGCAGCGCGACCGGCGCGACCAAGGACGCCCGGCGGCTCGCCGGGTCCACCACCGGCATCGTCGGCAAGGCCGTCGCCTTCCTCACCGACTCCGGGTTCCTCCAGCGCACGGGCGACGACAACGGCGGCACCTACCGCACGACCGCCCGCTACCAGCTCCAGGTGCGGGACATGGCCGGCAGCGCCGCCCTGGCCGAACTGCTGGAACTCGGCGTGGTGCCGGTGACCGACGGGACACCGACGCTGATGCCCGCCGAGGAGACCGAGGACCTGGAACTCGTCGCCGACGCCGGGCTGCCGTTCCACGCGTGAACCGTTTCCACCCCTGACAACGATCCACAGACAAACCCTCCAGACGATCCACCGCCGAAGATTCAACGACGAGAGCCGCCATGTACGAGCTGTCCCGGGTCCGCCTCTACTCCATCGGTCCTGCCGGTGCGCGCTACGCCGACACCGTGCTCGACCTGCGAGGAGTGGGCGACGTGGTGCCCGACCCCGCGCCCACGCAGGCGGAGTTCTTCCAGGACGAGCCCGTCGGCCCTCCGCGCCGCCCCGCGCCCGCCGGGGTGCTCTTCCTGGAGAACGGCGGCGGTAAGTCCGTCCTCCTCAAGCTGATCTTCTCGGTGATGCTCCCCGGCCACCGCAACACCCTCGGCGGCGCCTCCTCCGGCGTGCTGCGCAAGTTCCTCCTCGCCGACGACTGCGGCCACGTCGCCCTGGAGTGGCAGCACGTCCTGACCGGCGAGTGCGTCGTCGTCGGCAAGGTCAGCGAGTGGCGCGGCCGGCAGGTCTCCAACGACCCCCGCAAGTTCGCCGAGGCGTGGTACTCCTTCCGGCCCGGCCCCGGCCTCTCCCTGGACAGCCTCCCCGTCGCCGAGTCCACCGCCGTGCGCGCGCCCGTGGAGGGCGCCTCCGGCGCGCAGGGACGCCGGCGCACCATGAAGGGCTTCCGGGACGCCATCACCGACGCCGACAAGGCGTACCCGCACCTGGAGGTGCACTGGGAGGAGATCCACGACCGGTGGGTCGAGCACCTGACCGAACTCGGCCTCGACCCCGAACTCTTCCGCTACCAGCGCGAGATGAACGCCGACGAGGGCGAGGCCGCCGGCCTCTTCGCCGTCAAGAAGGACGCCGACTTCACCGACCTGCTGCTGCGCGCCGTCACCGACACCCGGGACACCGACGGACTCGCCGACCTGATCAGCGGATTCGGCAACAAGCTCGGCCGACGCGCCGAACTGATCGCCGAACGCGACTTCACCGCGGGCTCCGTGGACCTCCTGGGCCGCATCGTCGAAGCCGCCGACGCCCGCGCGCGTGCACGCGACATCCACACCGCCGCGGAACGCCGCACCCGCACGCTGGTACGCCGGCTGTCCGCACGCGGCGTCCAGGAGCGCACGCGCGCCGCCGACCTCGCCCAGCGGGTGACGGCCGCCGCCTACGCCGTCACGCACTCCGAGGGCGCCCGCGAGCGCAGCGCGCTCATCGCCGCCGAACTCGCCTTCCAACACGCCTCCCTGGCCCTCGCCGCCGCCGAGAAGACCGCCGCCGCACAGAAACGCGAACTGGCCGACGCGCGCACCCTGCACGCCGCCTGGCAGGCCGCCGAGGCCGCCCTGCGCCACCGCGCGGCCTCCGACCGCGTCGCGCGCGTGTCCGCCGCGATCCAGGAGGCCGAACGGGACGCCGCCCCCGCGCTCGCCGCGCGCGCCAAGGCCGCCGTGGACCTCGTCCGCGCCCTGCACGCCGCCGCCGAGAGCGCCGAGACCCTGGCCAACGAGGGCGAGGAGCGCTCCGCCGCGCTCCAGGAGATCAGCGAGAGCGCCTACCGGGACAACACCACCGCCGCGACCGAGGCCCAGCGCGCCCGCAGCGAGGCCCAGCACCTGCGCCAGCGCCTCACCGAGGTCGAGCAGGAGATCACCGAGGCCGTCCGCGCCGGCTGGCTCGACGACAGCTCCCCCGACGCCGACCCCGCACGCGCCGCCCTCGCCGCCAGCGACGCCGAGAAGACCGCCGTCGCCGCCTGGGACACCGCCCGTGAGGCCGCCCGCCGGGCCACCGAGACGGCGCGTGAGGCCGCCGCCGCCGAGTCCCGCGCCGAACTGACCGCCGCCCGCGCGGCCGACGCCGCGACCGCCGCCGCCCGCTCCTATGAGGCCGAACAGCGCATCGCCGAGGCCCTTGCCGCCGAGGAACGCCTCACCGAACTCCTCAGCAGCGACCCCCTGACGGCCACCGACCTCGACCGGTACGCCGACGAACTGCGCGGCCTCCTCGACGACGCCGTCTCCTCCGCCGAACGCCAGCTCTTCGACCTGCGCACGGCCGCGGCCGACGACTCCCGCATCCTCGGCGCCCTCGGCGACGGCGGCCTCCTGCCGCCCAGCCCCGACGTCCTGGCCACCGTCGAGTTCCTGGGCGAACACGGCATCCCCGCGCTGCCCGGCTGGCGCTACCTCGCCCAGTCCGTCGACCCCGCCGACCACGCGCGCGTGCTCGGCGCCCGCCCCGAACTCGTCGACGGCGTCATCATCACCGACCCCGACTCCCACGTACGCGCGCGCGAAGCGCTCTCCGAGGCCGCCCTGCTGCCCCGCTCCACCGTGGCCGTCGGCACCGCCGCCGCCCTGCTGGCACCGACCCCCTCCGGCCAGGACGACAGCGTCTTCCTCGTCCCGCCGAACCCCGCCATGCACGACGAGCACGCCGCCGACGAGGAACGGCAGGCCCTGCGCGCGCGGGCGACCGCACGCGACGAGGAGATCCGCTCGCTGGCCGCCCGGCTCGGCAAGGACCGGGAACTCGCCGCCCGCCTCGCCTCCTGGCGCACCGGCTGCCCCGCCGGACGGCTCGTCGAGATGGCCCAGGCCGCCGAGGAGGCCCGCGCCTTCGCCGAGGAGGCCGAGGCCGAACTCACCGAGGCACGCACCACCCGCGCGGAGACTGAAGAAGCCGCCGCCGAGGCCGCCCTGGTGCGCGACGAGAAGCAGGAGGCAGCCCAGAAGGCCCGCCGCGCCGCCGACGCCCTCGCCGGACTCGCCTTCCGCCTGCGCGAGCGCGCTGGCTGGCAGGTCAGCCTCCGCGAACTCGCCGACGAAGCGGCCGAGTCCGAGGCCCGCGCCCAGGCGTGCTTGGAACGCGCCCGCGCCGCCGACGAGGACCGCCGCGCCGCCCAGCGCGCCGCAGACGACGCCCGCCGCACCGCCCGCGCCCTGCGCGCCGAACGCTCCGAGATCGCGGGCGCCCCCGACGACGTCCCCGTCGACGGCACCCAGGCCCCCGAGGCGTCCCTGCCGGCCCTCAGGGAGGCGTACCGGGCCGCCTCGCAGGTCTACGAGAAGGTCGGCGTCGGCGCCGACCTCAGGGCCGAGCAGGCGCGTGCGGAGAGCGACGAGAGCGCCGCCCGCGCGGAACTCGACCGGCTCAGCAACAAGGTCCGCACGCGCGCGGAACAGCTCCTCCAGTCGCCCGACGGCTCCGACGGACCGTCCCGGCAGGCCGCCGCCGCCCGCGCGGAGGAGCTGGTGCAGCTCCTGGAGACCCGCATGTCCACCGCCAGCGAACAGCTCGGCCGGCTGCGCGGCGAACACGAACGCCTCGCCCCCGAGGACGGCGAGTCCCACACCGAGCTGTCCGACGAACTCCTCCCGCGCGACGCCGAGCACGCGCAGGCGCTCCTGCGCACCGCCACCGCCGAACTCGCCTCCCGCACCGAGGCGCTGGCGCAGGCCCGCGAGGCCCACGCCGAACTCCTTGACGCCCACCGCTCCGCCGAGGACGGCGCGAGCGGCTTCGACGAGGTCGCCGCGATGCTCCGCGACCTGCTGCGCGAACACGCCTCCGACGACGACCAGGACAGCCCCGAGCCCTACCCCGGGTCCCTGGAGGACGCCCGCAGGTCCGCCGCCGAGACCCGGCGCGCGCTGCGCGGCTGCGCCGGCGACCTGTCCGCCGCCGACGCGGCCGTACGCGAAGCCGGCGACGTCCTCGTCCGGCACGCCAACTCCACGCGCTACGAGCAGGTACGCACGCCCGCGCGCCAGCAGATCCGGGAGCTGCCCGCCGCCTCGCTGCCCGAGCACGCGCAGAAGTGGGCCGACGCGTTCGCGCCCCGGCTGCGGGTGCTGACCGACGAACTGGCCCAGCTGGAGCGCAACCGCGACTCGATCGTGGACCGGCTGCGCGGGCTCGTGGAGTCGGCGCTGGCGACCCTCAGGTCCGCCCAGCGGCTCTCCCGGCTGCCCGAGGGGCTGGGCGAGTGGTCCGGGCAGGAATTCCTGCGGATCCGGTTCGAGGAGCCCGACCAGGCGACGCTCACCGAACGCCTCGGCGAGGTCGTGGACGAAGCGACGCGCGCCGCCGTCAAGAAGAACTCCGACCTCAGGCGGGACGGCATGTCGCTGCTCCTGCGGGGCGTCGCCGCCGCCCTCCAGCCCAAGGGCGTCGCCGTCGAGATCCTGAAGCCCGACGCCGTCCTGCGGGCCGAGCGCGTGCCTGTCGGGCAGATGGGCGACGTCTTCTCCGGCGGGCAGCTCCTGACGGCCGCCATCGCGCTGTACTGCACCATGGCCGCGCTGCGCTCCAACGACCGGGGCCGTGACAAGCACCGGCACGCCGGGACGCTGTTCCTCGACAACCCGATCGGACGGGCCAACGCGACGTACCTGCTGGAACTCCAGCGGGCCGTCTCGGACGCGCTCGGCGTCCAGCTCCTCTACACGACGGGCCTGTTCGACACGACCGCCCTCGCAGAGTTCCCCCTGGTGATCCGCCTGCGCAACGACGCCGACCTGCGCGCCGGGCTGAAGTACATCACCGTCGAGGAACACCTCAGGCCGGGCCTGCCCCGCGAGATCCCCGCCGGCGAGGCCGTACACACGGAGATCACGGCGACACGGATGTTCAAGAGGCCGGTACCCAGCGCGTCGTAGGGGCGCCGGACGGGCTTTCCACGCGCGGGCGGTTCAGGCGGCGCCGGCCGGGCCTTCTGAAGCACTGGAGGCGCGGCAGGCGCCGGCAAGGGCCCGGCTCCCGTCCGGGAGGGCGCGCCGCCGAGAGGACGAACGCGCCGGGGGCGTCACCGGGCCCTCACTTCAGCCCTCCCGCCCCCCGAACGCCCGCGAGCCCCACCCGCCCCGTACGGGTACCGGTGTCCGGATCGAGTCGTCCCCGGACACCCCGCCCGCTCACCTCAGGAGTGCGAGAGCTGCCCCGCCCCGCCCTGACGGCGTATTCGTTCCTGGGCGCGTTCCGCCGCGCGCGCCTGACGGCGGGCCTGGCGGCGTTCGCGGCGCAGGGCGCGCGCCGTGCTGTTGGGGGCCGAGACGACGCCGTAGCGCTGGCTCCAGACCTGCCGGGTCACCCAGACGTCGAGGGCGGCCCAGGTCGCGACCACCGTGCTCGCCACACTGCCGATCACCATCGGGAAGGCCAGCCAGGACTCGGCCATGGTGCAGAAGAACGCCACCATCGCCTGGAGCAGCGTCACGGCGATGATCAGGAACGCCCGCACCGCCGCCGTCCGCACCGGGTCAGGCATCCGGCGCCGCCGTGCCGGCTCTTCCACCCACAACGGGCGCGCTCTAGGCTGCCGTTGCCCGGTCTGACCGCTCTGCGCCGTGCCCATCACGTGTCAACTCCCCACCGCCGGCCGACCCCCTTGCCCGGTCCGAAGACCCGGCTCCCCAGTGGTTGCCCGGCTTGCGCTCATTTACGCCGCCGAGGTGCGGCATGCGGCCCATGTGGCCGGTTCCGCTCCCAATTCCCGATGAGTAGGACGAACGAGACGCCCGGAAGATTCCCAAGCGCCGACAAATTCTCGCCAACCCCGGCAGGAAACAGTTTGGCCACGGTCGCGCCGCCTCCGCCCGATTCCTGGCGGCAATCTCCCGCAATGCCCGGACAACTCCCCATGCTCCGGCCGCGGAGCGGAAGTTCGGGTTCCGGACTGGTCTTCGAGTTAGCTGTGGGTCGGTAGTAGGCTCGCGGCGTTTGTTGACGCACATCCGTACCCCGCCTGGACGGGGTCCGAGCAGGGGGAGGCCATGCGCTTTCGCGGGAGGTCGATCCGCCGGAAGATCGTGGCGCTTCTCCTCGTGCCGCTGGTGTCGCTGACCGCGGTATGGGGTTTCGCCACGATACTCACCGGCCGCGAGGCGAGCCGCCTCTACACCGTCTCCTCGCTGATGGAGAAGGTCGGTTACCCCCTGGAGGACACCGTCCGGGTCATCCAGCAGGAACGCCGCCAGACGCTCGTCTACCTCGCCGACCCCGACGCCGAGAACGCGCTCGCGGCCCTGCGCCGTACGCGTTCCGCGACGGACGAGGCGTTCACCGAGATCCGGGACAACACCAAGGACCCGGACCTGCGCGACAGCCTCGACCGGGACGACGTCGAGGGCCTGACGACCGTCCTGGACGCCTTCGACGGCATCGGCTCGCTGCGCCGCGGCGTGGAGGACGGCACCGTCAAGCGCGGCCAGGCCCTCGACCAGTACAACCGCCTGATCGACCCCTGCTACACGCTGCTGGCCAAACTGGACGTCGTCGACAGCGTCGAGATGGACAAGCAGTACCGGGCCCTCGTCGCGGTCGCACGCGCGCGTGAACTGCTCTCCCGCGAGGACGCCCTGCTGGGCTCAGCCCTCGTCGCCGGCCGGATCGGCCACGAGGAGAGCCGGATCGTCTCAGACCTCCAGGCCCAGCGCGAGGTCATCTACGAGATCAGCCTGCCCCAGCTGCCCGACGCCGAGCGGGAGCGCTACGAGAGCTTCTGGACCGGCCCCGGCACCGCGCCCCTGCGCATGGCCGAACACGCCGCCGTCAACGCGATGGAGAACGACGGCGCCGCCAAGGGCGTCACCGCGCGCAGCTGGGACACCGCCGCAGGCAGCGTGCTGGAACAGCTCGGCACGCTCGACGAACAGGCCAACGACCGCTACCAGGACCGCGTCCGCCCGGTCGCCGTCGAGGTCATCGTCAAGGCCGTCGTCGCCGGCGTCTTCGGCCTGATCGCGCTGCTCCTGTCGCTCTTCCTGTCCGTCCGCATCGGCCGCGCCCTCATCCGGGACCTGCGCCAGCTGCGCCTGGAGGCCCACGAGGCGTCCGCCGTGCGGCTGCCCAGCGTCATGCGGCGCCTCTCGGTGGGCGAACAGGTCGACGTGGAGACCGAGGTCCCGCGCCTGGAGTACGACAAGAACGAGATCGGCGAGGTCGGCCAGGCCCTCAACACCCTCCAGCGGGCCGCCGTCGAGGCCGCCGTCAAGCAGGCCGAACTGCGCTCCGGCGTCTCCGAGGTGTTCGTCAACCTCGCGCGCCGCAGCCAGGTCCTGCTGCACAAGCAGCTCACCCTGCTCGACACGATGGAACGCCGGACCGAGGACACCGAGGAACTGGCCGACCTGTTCCGCCTCGACCACCTCACCACGCGCATGCGCAGGCACGCCGAGGGCCTGGTCATCCTCTCCGGCGCCGCGCCGTCCAGGCAGTGGCGCAAGCCCATCCAGCTCATGGACATCGTGCGCGCGGCCGTCGCCGAGGTCGAGGACTACGAGCGCATCGAGGTGCGCCGCCTGCCCCGGATCGCCGTCACCGGCCCCGCCGTCGCCGACCTCACCCACCTCGTCGCCGAGCTCCTGGAGAACGCCACGGTGTTCTCCCCGCCGCACACCGCCGTCCAGGTGCTCGGTGAGCGCGTCGCCAACGGCTTCACCCTGGAGATCCACGACCGGGGCCTCGGCATGGCGCCCGAGGCGCTGCTGGACGCCAACCTGAGGCTCGCCGAGACCCCCGAGTTCGAACTGTCCGACACCGACCGGCTCGGCCTGTTCGTGGTCAGCCGGCTCGCCCAGCGCCAGAACGTCCGCGTCTCCCTCCAGCCGTCGCCCTACGGGGGCACGACAGCCGTCGTGTTCATCCCGGAGACCCTGCTCACGGACGACGTCCCGGACACCAACGGCATCGGCTTCCGCCTCGACCGCCCGCGCACGCCGAAGGACAAGAAGGAACTCCCGGTCCAGCTCCCGGGCATGCCCGCGCCCGTCCTGGACGGCCCCGTCGAACTGGAGGCCCCGGTCGGCCTGGACGCCCGCGGCTTCCCCCTCGACGACGACGCCCTCTTCCGCCGCCGGCGCGCCGGGATCGAGCCCGTGACGGAACTGCCGTCGCGCCGCACGCCCAAGCTCGTCAGCTCGCACGGCCGCCCCGTCGGCGACGACCCCCGCGCGCGTGAGGACGACGACGGCTACCCGGCGTCCCACACGTCGCCCTGGGACCGGGACGACGACTCCCTCGCCCCGCTGCCCTCGCGCCGCAGGGGCGCCTCCAGCCACCTGCCCCGCCCCGAGGAGCCCCCGCGGGCCGTACCGCAGCCGCTGCGCCCCGAGGGCGTCACCGCGCTGCCCGGCGCGGGCCCGCTCCCGCGCCGCGTCCGCCAGGCCAACCTGGCCCCGCAGCTCCGCGAGGGGCCCGAGCGCCGCACCGAGGACCGGACCGACCTCACGGACCGCGACGCCGACCAGGTACGCAACCGCATGGCCTCGCTCCAGCGCGGCTGGCAGCGCGGGCGCGAGGAGAACGCCGAGGGCGACGACGCCCACGGCACAGCACCACGAGGAACGAAGGGGGACGGTCGATGACCGCACCGAAGACGACCGGCCACACGACGAGCGAGCAGCGCGAGCTGAACTGGCTCCTCGACGAGCTCGTCGGCCGCGTCGCCAGCATCCGCAAGGCCGTCGTGCTCTCCGGCGACGGCCTGCCCACCGGGGTCTCCCAGGACCTCACGCGCGAGGACAGCGAGCACCTGGCCGCCGTCGCCTCGGGCTTCCACAGCCTCGCCAAGGGTGTCGGCCGGCACTTCGACGCGGGCAGCGTCCGCCAGACCCTCGTCGAGCTGGACGACGCCTTCCTGTTCGTCACCGCCGCGGGCGACGGCAGCTGCCTCGCCGTCCTCGCCGACGCCGACTCCGACGTCGGCCAGGTCGCCTACGAGATGACCCTGCTGGTCAAGCGGGTCGGCGTGCACCTGGGGACCGCGCCACGCACCGACCTGCCGTCCGGCGGGCCAGTGGGATGACATGAGCACAGACGGTCAGGGAACGAAGCACTGGTTCGACGACGAGGCCGGCCCCGTCGTCCGCCCGTACGCCATGACGCGCGGGCGCACCACCGGCCCGGGGCAGCACCGCCTCGACCTCATCGCCGTGGTCGTCGCCGAACCCGACGCGGGCGACCCGGAGGACGACCACACGCTCTCCCCGGAGCACGTGGACATCGTCGGCCTGTGCCGCGTGGCCCCGCAGTCGGTCGCGGAACTCGCCGCGGAACTCGACCTGCCCATCGGCGTGGTCCGGGTGCTCATCGGGGACCTCGTGGACAAGAAGTTCGTCCACGTGAACCGTCCGGTGCCGCCCGCCGAGCTGCCGGACGAGAGCATCCTGCGCGACGTGATCACCGGCCTCCGGGCGCTGTGACCGGTGCGGGAACGACGGGGTGAGCACGTGAGCAGGCAGCCGCGGACGGACCGGGGGGCCACCGTGCCCGCCCTGGCGCCGCGCCGCCCGCACGACCGGCCACCGCCCCGTGAGCCGCTGCCGGAGACCCCTCAGAGTCCTCCGGCGCGGCCCTGGGCCCACGAGGGCCCCAGACGGCCGTACACGGCCTTCTCGACCCCCTCCGGCGACTCCCGCCGGTTACCGGTCCACGCACCCTCACCACTCCTGTACGGTTCCGGAACCGCCGTCCCGTGCGCGCGCGTCGTACAGACGCGGCACCGGCCGCGCGACGCAGCCTCCGCCCGATCCCCGCGACGGCCCGCCGCCCGCGCACACCCACCTTCGGCACCGTCGTCGGACCCGGCGGCGACACACCCGGCGGCGCGGGCCACGGCCGACCGCCTCCCCATCCCAGCAAGCAGGAGAAGTGAGAACGATGATCTTCGGGCGTTCTGAGCGCGGGAAGCCTCCGGTCGAGCCCGTCACGCTCAAGATCCTGGTCGCCGGCGGCTTCGGCGTCGGCAAGACCACCCTGGTGGGCTCGGTCAGCGAGATCAGGCCGCTGCGCACCGAGGAGATCCTCACCGAGGCCGGCCGCCCGGTCGACGACACCACCGGTGTGGAGAGCAAGAACACCACCACCGTCGCGATGGACTTCGGGCGCATCACCCTGCGCGAGGACCTGACCCTGTACCTGTTCGGGACGCCGGGACAGGAGCGGTTCTGGTTCATGTGGGACGAGCTGACCGAGGGCGCCCTGGGCGCCGTGATCCTCGCCGACACCCGCCGCCTGGAGGACTGCTTCGCCGCCGTCGACTACTTCGAACGGCGCTCCATACCGTTCATCATCGGCGTCAACTGCTTCGACGGCGCGGCCCGTTACCCGGCCGACGCCGTCCGCCAGGCGCTCGACCTGGACGACGACATCCCGGTGCTCCTGTGCGACGCGCGCGACCGGCGCTCCGTCAAGGACATCCTCGTCGGCGTCGTCCAGCATGCCATGGACCACGGCACCCGGCGCCGCCACACCGTCGGTACCTGACGCGCGCGCGTGAGCGGCCCGTACCCCCGCCGACCGGGGTACGGGCCGCGGCTCAGGCGGGCGTCACTCCTGGAGCCAGCCCAGGCTCCTGTCCACCGCCCGGCGCCAGTTGCCGTACTCGCGCTCCCGCACGGCCGCGTCCATGGACGGCGTCCAGCGCGCGTCCTCGCGCCAGTGCGCCCGCAGCTCGTCGAGGTCGTTCCAGAACCCGGTGGCGATACCGGCCGCGTACGCCGCCCCCAGACACGTCGTCTCGGCCACCCGGGGCCGGATCACCGGGACGTCCAGGACGTCGGCCTGGTGCTGCATCAGGAGGCCGTTGCGGGTCATTCCGCCGTCGACCTTCAGGGACGTGATCGGCACGCCGGAGTCCTGGTGCATGGCGTCCACGACCTCGCGGGTCTGCCAGCTCGTCGCCTCCAGCACCGCGCGCGCGAGGTGGGCCTTCGTGACGTACCGGGTGAGCCCGGTGACGACCCCGCGCGCGTCCGCGCGCCAGTAGGGCGCGAACAGCCCCGAGAACGCGGGGACGACGTAGGCGCCCCCGTTGTCCTCGACGCTCGCCGCCAGGGGCTCGATCTCGTCGGCGCTGCGGATGATGCCGAGCTGGTCGCGGAACCACTGGACCAGCGCGCCCGTGATGGCGATCGAGCCCTCCAGGCAGTAGACGGGCGCCTCGCCGCCGATCCGGTAGCCCAGCGTCGTCAGCAGCCCGTGCTTGGACGGCACGGGCCGGCCGCCGGTGTTGAGCAGCAGGAAGCTGCCCGTGCCGTAGGTGTTCTTCGCCTCGCCCGGCGCGTAGCACGCCTGCCCGAACACGGCCGCGTGCTGGTCGCCGAGGGCCGAGGCGACCGGGACGCCCGCGAGCTGCCCGACGGCGGTGCCGTAGACCTCGGCCGAGGAGCGGATCTCCGGGAGCACCGCCTCGGGCACGCCCATCGCGGCCAGCACCTCGGGGTCCCACCGCAGGGTCTCCAGATTCATCAGCATGGTCCGTCCGGCGTTGGTGACGTCGGTGACGTGCCGGCCGCCGTCGACGCCGCCGGTGAGGTTCCAGATCAGCCAGGAGTCGATCGTCCCGAAGGCGATCTCGCCGCGTTCCGCGCGGTCGCGCAGCCCGGGGACGTGCTCCAGGAGCCAGGCGACCTTGGGGCCCGAGAAGTAGCTCGCGAGCGGCAACCCGGTCCGGTCACGGAAACGATCCTGCCCGTCCGCGCCGCCGAGTTCAGCGCACAGCTCCGCGGTGCGGGTGTCCTGCCAGACGATCGCGTTGTGCACGGGTTTGCCCGTACCTCGGTCCCACAGGACCGTCGTCTCGCGCTGATTGGTGATCCCCAGTGCCACGATCCGGTCGTTTCCGATCCCCGCCTTGGCGAGCGCCCCGGCGACCACCGCCTGCGTCCGCGCCCAGATCTCGGTCGCGTCGTGCTCCACCCAGCCGGGCTTCGGGAAGATCTGCCGGTGCTCGCGCTGGTCGACGGCGACGATCTTGCCGCCGTGGTCGAAGACGATGCAGCGGCTGGAGGTGGTGCCCTGGTCGATCGCGGCGACGTACCGGTCGGCGGTGTCCGTCATGGCTGCCCCCTCGGGCTCGGGATCTCGGGCTCTCAGGACCTCGGTCTCAGGCCGGCGCACCGTCCGGCGGGCGGACGGCACGCGCGTGTGCCGACGGTCTCGCCGGCGAAGGTGTCTCCGTTGCTCATGGCCTCTCCCGGGCCCGGCCGGGACGAAACGGTCCCGGTGCTCCGTGCGTGGCTTCGCCGCGGCAGGGGTCCCGCTCCCTGCCGGACGTCCGTGACGACCGTGCCGTCGTCGCCGCATCGCACAGGTGGGGGAGTGCACAGGGTGCCCACGCGGCGGCATGCCTGAATACGCCGAGAATGTACGGCGTTGTCGGCCGACACCGGGAAGTTTTCACCGCGTCCCAGAGGGCGTCAAGAAGGCCGGCAGCACGGGATCCGCCGGGGCGGGGTTCGCCAACGGGGCGGACGGGGGCCCGGGTTCGGGGTGTGGGGCGCGCAGGAGTGCGGCGCGACGGCCGCCCCCGCACCTCAGAGCGCCGAGGCCGGACGAAGGCAGCGGGGCCCCCGGCGCCGGCCCGTGCCGTCACGCCGATCGCCTCACACCCCCCGGCGCCTTCCTCACCGCACCACGACCACCGCCGACCCGTGCCCGAACAGCCCCTGGTTCGCGGCGATCCCCACGCGCGCACCCGCCACCTGCCGCTCACCGGCCTCCCCCCTCAACTGCCGGGTCAGCTCGCACACCTGGGCGATCGCCTGGGCCGGCACCGCCTCGCCGAAGGACGCCAGCCCGCCGCTGACGTTGACCGGCGTACGGCCGCCGAGTGCCGTCGCCCCCTCCCGCAGCAGCTTGGCGCCCTCGCCCGCGCCGCACAGCCCGAGGTCCTCGTACCACTGGAGCTCCAGGGCCGTGGACAGGTCGTACACCTCGGCCAGCGACAGGTCCTCGGGCCCGATCCCGGCCTCCTCGTAGGCGGCCCGCACGATGGCCGTCCGCAGAGGCTCCCCGGACGGCTCGACGCCCGCTGCGGAGTCGGTGGCGATGTCCGGGAGGTCGAGCACCTGGGTGGGATAACGGGGCGTCAACGTCGACACCGCGCGGATGCGCACCGGGCGGCTCTCCGCGTGCGCGCGCGTGAAGTCCGCTCCGGCCAGCACCAGGGCCGCCCCGCCGTCCGAGGTCGCGCAGATGTCCAGCAGGCGCAGCGGGTCGGCGACCACGGGGGAGGCCGCGACCTCCTCGGGCGTCACGCGTGCGCGGTAGCGGGCGTGGGGATTCAGCGCCCCCAGGGCCGCGTTCTTCACCTTGACGGCGGCGAAATCCTCCAGGGTGTCGCCGTACAGCGCCATACGCCGGCGCGCGTACAGCCCGAAGTACACCGGGTTCGTCGCCCCCAGGAGACGGAAGCGCAGCCAGTCCGGGTCGTCCGGGCGCTCGCCTCCCGCCGGGCGGAAGAACCCCTTGGGCGCGGCGTCGGCGCCCACGACCAGCACCACCCGGGAGAGCCCCGCGAGGATCCTCGCCCGCGCCACGTCGATCGCCTGCGCCCCGGACGCGCACGCCGCGTACACGCTCGTCACGCGCGCGCCCTGCCAGCCCAGCGCCCGCGCGAACGTCGCCCCCGCCACGTACCCCGGGTAGCCGCCCCGCACGGTGTCCGCGCCGACCACCGCGTCCACGTCCCGCCAGTCGAGGCCCGCGTCGTCGAGCGCCGCCCGCGCGGCCGTCACGCCGTACTCGGTGAAGCCGCGCCCCCACTTGCCCCAGGGGTGCATGCCCGCGCCGAGCACCGCCACCTCCGTCGTCACGCGCTCACCTCCACCGGCCGCCAGTTCCACGTCGTCCACACCGTCCCCGCGTCCCCGGGGTCCTCGCCCAGCACTCCCGGCACCGCCTCCACCTCCATCCCCACCGCCAGCTCACCGACCCCCACACCGGGCGCCGCCTGCCCCAGCACCACCATCCGCTCCGCCTCCAGCTCTACCGCGACCAACGCGTACGGCTCCCACGGAAGTTCCCGGTCGCTCACGTAGGGTGACGGCGGCCGGTAGCGGCAGTCGGTGTACGACCACACGCGCCCGCGCCGTGACAGCGCCACCTCGGCCAGCTCGCCGCCCTCGCAGCCGGGGTTGCGGCAGTGGACGTCCTCCCGGGGGAAGAACACCGACGCGCACGCCGCGCAGCGCGTCCCGAGCAGTCTGAAGTCGTCCCCGTCCCCGGTGAACCAGCCGTCCACCACGGGCCTGCGCACGCGTGCCACGCGACCTCCCCGCGCCGAGATCTGACGGAACGTCAGGAGTCTGTCACGGCCGTCCGCAAATGGGCAGGGCCCGGCCGGGGAAGTGTGCACCGCATGAAACGACCGCTCCGCGGCGCCCTCACCGCACTCGCCGCCCTGCTCGCCGTGACCCTCGCGCCCGCGCCCGCCACGGCCAGCGCCGAACCGAAGGCCCCCGCCGGCTTCGTCGCCCTGCGCGCGGTGGACCCCACGATCCTCCAGGACATGCGCTACACCACCCCGCACAACTTCGTCGGCCAGCCCGTCGACGGCTACCGCGAACCCCTGTGCATCCTCACCCGCCCCGCCGCCGAAGCCCTCCACCGCGCGCAGGCGAAGCTCCTGCGCAAGGGCTACACCCTCAAGGTCTACGACTGCTACCGCCCCCAGCGCGCGGTGGACCACTTCGTGCGCTGGGCCGAGGACCTGGACGACCAGGCGATGAAGGGCGAGTTCTACCCGGACGTCGACAAGACCCGCCTCTTCGCGGACGGCTACATCGCCGCGAAATCGGGCCACAGCCGCGGCTCCACCCTGGACGTCACCCTCGTCCGCCTCCCCGCCCTCCCGACCCGCCCCTACGTCCCCGGCGAACCCCTGGTGCCCTGCCACGCGCCCCGCCGGGAGCGCTTTCCCGACAACTCCGTCGACATGGGGACCGGATTCGACTGTTTCGACACGCTCTCGCACACCCTCGACCCACGCGTGCGTGGCGCCCAGCGCGCCAACCGGCTGCTCCTGAAGAACACCCTGGAGAGCCAGGGTTTCGTGAACCTCGCCGAGGAATGGTGGCACTACACCTTCAAGCCGGAGCCCTACCCGGACACCTACTTCGACTTCCCGGTGGCCACCGGATCGCTCACCAGGGGGGATTGAAACCGGTCGGTGAGACGCCCTCCCTCCGATCGGATACAGTCCGCCGCGTGTCACAAACTCAGCACACCACTTCGAACTCCGCACGGGACAGCCACTGTTCGAGCTGCGGAGCCCCCTACGGGGAGGGCGTCACCGGCTGGCCCCGCATCTGCCCGGCCTGCTCCACCGTGCACTACCGCAACCCCCTGCCGGTCGGCGTCGCCCTCCAGCCCGTGTACGACACGAAGGGCACCGCCCTGATCGTCATCCGCCGGACCGTCGAACCCGCGCGCGGGGGCATCGCCCTGCCCGGCGGCTACATCGACGACCAGGAGGACTGGAAGCACGCCGTCGTGCGCGAACTCAAGGAGGAGACGGGCATCGAGGCCGCGAGCCGCGACGTCCGCCTCGCCGACGCCATGAGCGCCCCGGACGGCCACCTGCTGCTGTTCGGCCTGCTCCCGGAGCGCCCCGCCGACCGCCTGCCGACGCCCGCCGCCACGGACGAGACGGACGGCTGGCAGCTCCTGCGGCGCCCCGAGGAGCTGGCCTTCCCGCTGCACACGCTCGCCGTACGCGCGTTCTTCGAGGGCCGCTACATCTGAGCCGGCGGCTCGCCCAGTCTCCGCAGCCGCACCGGGTGGGACGGTGCGAGCCCGCCGTCCTCACCCTCCCGCTCGACGACGACCCGCGCCCCCTCCCAGCGGGTGACGTACCGCTCGATCTCCGACTCGTCCCAGCCGTCGCCCGCGTCCCGCACCACCAGGCCGCCGCCCGTCCGCCCCCGGGCGGGCGCCCACACCTCCAGTTCGAGCCCGCCGTCCGCGCCCCGCACCGGAATCACCGCACCCGCGCGCGCGAGGACCGGGATCCGCCCCGCCGGAGCCTCCAGCACCACCTGCCCCGGCCCCTCGTACGCGCGCCCCGTCGCCGTGTCGTACCAGCGCCCCTTCGGCAACTGCACCGCACGCCGCTCCACGGCCGCCTCCAGCACCGGAGCGACCAACAGGCAGTCGCCCAGCAGGAACGCGTCCTCGCAGTCCCTCAGCGCGCGATCCTCCGGCGCCCCCCACCACAGCGGCCGCACATAGGGCGCCCCGGTCCGCCGCGCCAACTGGGCCAGCGTCACGAAGTACGGCGCCAGCCGCCGCCGCTCCAGCAACGCCGTACGCGCGTGCGCCAGCACCTCGGGCCCGAACTCCCACGGCTCCCTGCGTCCCGCCCGGATCGCCGCGTGCGTACGGAACAGCGGCAGATACGCGCCGAGCTGGAACCAGCGCAGGTACAGCTCGGGCGACGGGCTCCCGTCGAACCCGCCGACATCGGGCCCCGAGTACGGGATCCCGCACAGCCCGAGACCCAGCACCAGCGCCAGCGACGCCCGCAGCCCCGGCCAGCTCGTGCCGACGTCCCCCGACCACGTCCCGCCGTAGCGCTGCAGGCCCGCCCAGCCGGACCGGGAGAAGACGAACGGCCGCTCCTCGGGCACCAGCGCCCGCAGCCCCTCGTAGCCCGCCCTGGCCATGCACAGCGCGTACACGTTGTGCGCCTCGCGATGGTCGCCGCCGCGCCCCTCCAGGGCGTGCCGCGCCGAACGGGGCAGCGTCGTGTCCCCGAACGCCGCGAACGACGTCGGCTCGTTCATGTCGTGCCAGAAACCCGAGAACCCCTGCGCCAGCCGCTCCGCGTACAGCCCACCCCACCACTCACGCACACGCGCGTGCGTGAAGTCCGGGAACACCGACTCCCCGGGCCACACCACACCCCGCACGACCCGCCCGGAGGCGTCCCGCACGAACGCGTCCAGAGCCGTGCCCGCGTCGTACACCTCGTTCCCGGGCGCCGCGCGCACCGCGGGGTCGACGATCGACACCAGCCGCACACCGTCGCGGCGCAGCTCCTGCGCGAACTGCGCCAGCTTCGGGAACCGGTCCTGGTCGACCGTGAACACCTGATGACCGTCGTAGTGGTCGATGTCCAGGTGGACGGCGTCCAGCGGCAGACCGTGCTCCCGGTAGCCCGCGACGATCCGGCGCACCTCCTGCTCGCTGCCGAAGCCCCAGCGCGCGTGGTGATAACCGAGCGCCCAGGACGGCGGCAGCGCGGGCGCCCCGGTCAGCGACGCCCAGCCGAGCAGCACGCGCGCGGGAGTGCCGACGACGACCCAGCAGCGCAGCGGCCCGCCCTCGACCCGAACCTCGCACGCCCCGCCGCGGTCGTGCCCGGAGCCGGCGCCCTCCTCGCCCTCCCGGAGCGTCACCGTGCCGTCCCAGGACGTGTCGTGGAACACCAGGTGCGTGCCCGCGTCCGCGACGACCACCTGCACCGGCATCGTCAGGTACAGCGGATCGTCCCCGGGGCCGAACGAGCCGCCCGGGTCCGTGTTCCACAGCCGGTAGGTCCCCGCGCGCAGGCGCGGGCCGTCCGCGCGCCCGCCCAGCCCGAAGAACCGCGCGTCCGCCGCCACCTCCGAACGCTGCATCCACCGCGCGGGACCCCCGTCGACCGGCTCCCACCAGCGCGGCGGCAGATCGCGCCGCAGGACCACGCCACCGGGCGTGCACACCTCGATCGCGCCGTGCCGGGACACCGAGACCGTCACCCGCTCGGCCACCACCCGCCAGCCGCCGTCCTTGTCCGGTTCGAGCACCACGCGCGGGTCGGGCTCGGGACTGCCCGCGAGCGCGTACGACGGCTCCGGCTCGGCGCCGTCCCAGCCCCAGAACACCGCCCCGTTGACCGCGACCAGGATCCGCAGCTCGGACCGCTCGAACCGCACGAGGCCCCCGCCGGGGCCCGGCTCGGCCTCCCGTACCGCCCCGGGCACTCTGGCCCGCTCGGCGCCCCGAGAGGGCAGCCCGGAGGCGTCCGCGCGCCGGTGGCGCCACGCCGCCCGTACGGTGCGCAGTCTCTGGGCCGCCCCCACGGAACCGACCACTTTCATCGAACGCACCAGGTCACGACCGTTCATGCTGTTCACCCTGCCATTGACCGCTCCACACGTGCGTGCCGTTCAACTTCCGTTCACCCACGACGGGATCACGGCGTCACGACACCGCCGAGGCGGAGCGCACCCTGGTGCAGAAGTCGATCACATGGCATCGTCCGTGTCAGCCGCCGCCCTCACGCGCACAGCCCGGGAGCCGCCCCATGTCGACCCTGAACCCTCGGCCGCTCTGGCAGCCGGACGCCGAGCGTATCGCCCGCGCCAAGGTGACGAAGTTCCAGGTCTGGGCGGCCGACCGGCACGGCGCCCCCGCCGACGGCGGCTACCCGGCCCTGCACGCCTGGTCCATCGCCGAACCCGAGGCGTTCTGGGCAGCCGTCGCCGAGTGGTTCGACGTCCGCTTCTCGACGCCCTACACGCGCGTGCTCGGCGACAGATCGATGCCCGGCGCCCAGTGGTTCCCCGGCGCCACCCTCAACTACGCGGAGCACGCCCTGCGCGCTGCCGCCACCCGCGCGGACGAACCGGCCCTCCTGCACGTCGACGAGACCCACGAACCCCGCCCGGTCACCTGGGCCGAGCTGCGCCGCCAGGTCGGCTCCCTGGCCGCGTCCCTGCGCCGCCTCGGAGTGCGCCCGGGAGACCGCGTGAGCGGCTATCTCCCGAACGTTCCGCAGGCGGTGGCCGCCCTGCTCGCCACGGCCGCCGTAGGCGCTGTATGGACCTCCTGCGCCCCCGACTTCGGCGCCCGCAGCGTCCTCGACCGGTTCCAGCAGATCGAACCGGTCGTCCTGTTCGCCGTCGACGGCTACCGCTACGGCGGCAAGGAGCACGACCGCCGCGAGACCGTCGCCGAACTCCGCCGCGAACTGCCCACCCTGCGCGCGGTCGTGCACATCCCCCTCCTGGGCACCGAGACCCCCGAGGGAGCCCTCGACTGGGCCTTGGTCACGGACGGCGACGAGGAACCCGTCTTCGAACAGGTCCCCTTCGAGCACCCCCTGTGGGTCCTGTACTCCTCCGGCACGACCGGCCTGCCCAAGGCCATCGTCCAGTCCCAGGGCGGCATCCTGGTCGAACACCTCAAACAGCTCGGCCTGCACTGCGACCTGGGCCCCGAGGACGTCCTGTTCTGGTTCACGTCGACCGGCTGGATGATGTGGAACTTCCTCGTCTCCGGCCTCCTCACGGGCACCACGGTCGTCCTGTACGACGGCAGCCCCGGCCACCCCGACACGGGCGCCCAGTGGCGCGTCGCCGAACGCACGGGCGCCACCCTCTTCGGCACGTCGGCCGCCTACGTCATGGCGTGCCGCAAGGCCGGCGTGCACCCGGCGCGGGACTACGACCTCGCGCGCGTGCAGTGCGTCGCCACCACCGGCTCTCCGCTGCCCCCGGACGGCTTCCGGTGGCTCCACGACGAGGTCGGCGCCGACACCTGGATCGCGTCCGTCAGCGGCGGCACCGACGTCTGCTCCTGCTTCGCGGGCGCCGTCCCCACACTGCCCGTCCACACCGGCGAACTCCAGGCGCCCGGCCTCGGCACCGACCTCCAGGCGTGGGACCCGCAGGGGCGCCCGGTGACCGACGAGGTCGGCGAACTCGTCGTCACCAACCCCATGCCGTCCATGCCGGTGTACTTCTGGAACGACCCCGACGGCAGCCGCTACCACGACAGCTACTTCGACACCTACCCCGGCGTGTGGCGGCACGGCGACTGGATCACCGTCACCGCGCGCGGGTCGGTGATCATCCACGGCCGCTCCGACTCCACGCTCAACCGCCAGGGCGTGCGGATGGGCTCCGCCGACATCTACGAGGTCGTCGAACGCCTCCCCGAGATCAAGGAATCCCTGGTCATCGGCGTCGAACAGGCCGACGGCGGCTACTGGATGCCGCTCTTCGTGCACCTGACACCCGGCTCCGTCCTCGACGACGCCCTCCTGGACCGCATCAAGCGCGCCATCCGCGAACAGCTCTCCCCGCGCCACGTCCCGGACGAGGTCGTCGAGGTCCCCGGCATCCCGCACACCCTCACCGGCAAGCGCATCGAGGTCCCCGTCAAGCGCCTCCTCCAGGGCACCCCGCTGGAGAAGGCCGTCAACCCGGGCTCCGTCGACGACCTGGACCTCCTGCACTTCTACGAGGACCTGGCCCGCACGCGTGCCTGAGGGGCCCTGTCAGCCTCCGTAGGTGGCCTGGGACTCGCCCAGCACGGCGGCGAAGTCCCCGGCCAGCAGCGCCCCGTCCGAGGGCTCCAGCTCGGCCACGGAGATCCGCACGCCCGGCGCCGAGGCCAGCCGGAACCGGGCCCCGGCCGCGACCCACCAGCCACGCGACCTGAGCCCGTTGACGACCGCCGACTCGTCGCGCACCGGCACCCACAGGTTCATCCCGCTCGCGCCGTGCGCGGCGATCCCGCGCGCGGACAGCTCGCCCAGCAACGCCGTCCTGCGCAGCGCGTACGCGTCCCGCGCGCGGGCGACGAGCGCGCGCGTGGAGTCGTCCGTCATCAGACCGTGCACGGTCTCCTGGAGCAGGTGACTCACCCACCCGGAGGTCAGCAGCAGCCGCCCGTCGTGCCGGGCCAGTGTCGTCGCGTCGCAGGCCGCCGCCGCCCATCTGAGGTCGGTGCCCAGGAACTTGCTGACCGTCCGCACGTGCACCCAGCGCGCGTGCCCGCCGGACGTGAGCGTCCACAGGGGCGCGCCCGCCACCTCCGAGGCGTGGTCGTTCTCCACGACCAGCACGTCCGGCGCCGTCCGCAGCACCTCGACGAGCGCGTCCCGGCGCGCACGCGTGAAGGACCCGCCGTACGGGTTCTGCGCGCGCGGGCTGCACACCACCGCCCGCACACCCGCGCGCAACGCAGCCTCCAGCGCCTCGGGCCGCATCCCCTCGTCGTCCACGGCGACGGGCACGGCCCGCAGCCCCAGTGCGGCGACGAGGTCCAGAAGGTGGTGGTACCCCGGGTCCTCCATCGCGACGGCGTCCCCGGGGCGCAGCTCCACGGAGAACAGCCGGGCCAGCAGATCGAGCGCCCCGTGCGCGAACGTCACGTGGTCCACCGGCACGCCGTCGCGCGCGAGCCGGTCCCGCACGGCCTCCTCCAGGCGGGCCAGCTTCGGCATCGATCGGTGGGAGCGGGCGCCGGGGGAGAGACGCGAGGGCGGCACCAGGGCGGGCAGCAGCGCGGGGTCGGGATGCCCGCCGGCCAGGTCCCGCAGGCCCTCCGGGACCTTGGGCGGGCGGCGCGGCGCCACCGACGGGACCTCCGCCACCACCGTCCCGCCGCGCCCCCGGGTCACGACGATGCCCCGCACGCGTAGCTCCTTGTAAGCGGTGGCGACGGTTCCGGGGCTGACCCCGAGGTCGTCGGCGAGCCGCCGTACCGGAGGCAGCGCGGCCCCCGGCCCCAAGGAGCCGTCGGACACGCCCCGTTCGACGGACGCGGCAATCTCCTTGGCCGTCGTCCCTGTGATCGCATATTGTGTTGCCACATTCAAGATTATGTATCAATGCAAAGTTCGACGCAAGGGGGAACCATGAAGCCGACCCGCCGAAAAACCACCGGAGAACCCCGCATACCCGGCGGACGCGACGGCCGCCGCATGGTCGTCGTCGCCCTCGTCGACCGCATCGGCAGCGGCTTGTGGGCCTCCGTCTCCGTCCTGTACTTCACCTACGTCGCCCACCTCTCCCTCGCCGAGGTCGGCACCCTCGCCGCCGTCGCCGGAGCCCTCGGCATCGCCGGCGCCCCCTGCGGCGGCCTGCTCGCCGACCGCCTCCCGCTCACCCGCGTCCTCGTCGCCGTCCAACTCCTGCGCGCCATCGGCTCCTTCGGCCTCCTCACCACCGACCGCTTCAGCCTCCTCCTGATCCTCACCGCCCTCGGCGGCTTCGGCGACCGCGCGAGCAGCGTCCTCACCAAGCTCTACGCCACCCGCGTCGCCGGCCCCGACCGCGTCCGCTACCAGGCCGTCCAGCGCACCGTCGCCAACGCCGGCTGGGCCATCGGCGGCCTCGCCGCGGCCGCGGCCCTCGCCCTCGGCAGCACCGCCGCCTACCGCTGGCTCCTCCTCGGCGACGCCCTCTCCTTCGCCGTAGTCGCCCTGCTCACCCTCCGCTGCGGCGAACCCGCCTCACCCGCCCGCACCGTCGCCGGCTCCAAGACCCCGGCACCCCGCACCCGCCCCACCGGCCCCTGGCGCGACCGCACCTACCTCGCCTACGTCGCCACCGAAGCGGTCCTCTTCCTCGACGACGCTGTCTTCAAGGTCGGCCTCCCCCTGTGGATCGTCCACCTCGACAGCGCCCCGCACGGCCTCGCACCCCTGCTCATGGTTCTCAACAACATCCTCGTCGTAGCCCTCCAGGTCCCCATGGCCCGCTTCGGCGCCACCACCGCCGCCGCCCGCACTCTCCTGCTCCCGCTCTCCGCCGCCTTCGCCGCAGGAGGCGCCGCCATGGCCCTCGCCGCGGACGGCGGCCCCGTCACCGCCACCCTGCTTCTCACCGCCGGCGCCACCGCCTTCACCCTCGCCGAGATCCTGCACGCCACCGTCTCCTGGGAACTCTCCGTAGCCCTCGCCCCCGACACCGCCCAGGGCGCCTACCTCGGCGTCCACGGACTCGCCCAGTCCGCCCAGCGCACCATCGGCCCCCTCGCCGTCACCGCCGCCATCGCCACCGGCCCCCTCGGCTGGGCCGCATTCGGCACCACCATCGCCCTGACCTGCGCAATCCAGCACCGACTGATCCGAGACCGGCTCACCCGGACCCCGTTGTCAGTGCCGCCGGTTACTGTGAGTGAGCATTGACCGAACGCTCTGCACACAGGGGGAAACCATGAACCACACCGACCAGCGGACCATGCGCCGAGCACTGCGCCGCGAGATCGCCGGCACCATCGGCCTCCTCACCGACGAACACGACTTCCGCGCCATGAGCCGCTACCGCACCTTCACCTTCGACGACCACACCACCTACCTCCGCCAGGTGGAAGCCGTCCTCAAGGCCCGCGCCGCCGAAGGCACCCACACCAGCGTCGCCCTCTTCGACCCCCACGACTACGCCCAGTTCTGCACCGACCACAACCTCGACCCCGACACCCCCGAGAACCGCACCCGCTACACGGCGGAACTCGCCACCACCGGCCTCACCATCCCCTACGACGGCACCCCCCTCACCGACCTCGTCCCCACCCTCGTCGACGAAGCCGTCCGCCGCGCCACCTGGGAATACGCCGCCACCCTCCTCGCCCGCCTCGGCACCTGCGCCTCCTGCGGCGAGGACATCGGACGCGCCGCCTTCACCCACGCCTCCGCCCTCCTCACCCGCATCCTCGACTCCGCCCCACCCGGCCACCGCCACCTCGTCTGCAGCATCTCCGCCACCCCCGAAACCCTCGTCGCCGTCCTCCACACCGACACCAACCCGGACGGCACCATGAGGCTCGACGAGACCGAAGCCCTGGAGTTCACCACCGTCCTCGCCCTCGGCATCGCCACCCACAGCCCCGGCGGCCTCGTCCTGCGCGTCACCGCCCCCGGCACCCGCGACCGCGTCCACGGCTGGCGCCTGCACGGCGAACACCTCCACCCCCTCACCGCCGCCGAAGTCTTCGACGCCTACTGCACCGACGCCGAATCCGGCGACCTCATCGCCCCCGAACCCGACGTCGACTACTGCGCCCCACCCGACCTCGGCGACGACCTCCCCCCGACCGGCCACCACCACTGACCCGCACCCGGACGACACCAGGGGCGCCCCACCCGAAGGTAGGGACGCCCCTGAACCCGAAAAGACAGCCGGCGGGCCCGGCTACTCGCCCGACAGCACCGCCTGAGCCGCGGCCCGTGCCTCCTCGGCACTGTCCGTCGCCCGCGCCGCCGCAGCGGCCCGCTCGCACTGCGCCAGCGTGTGCTTCGCCAGCGCCGCCCGCACGTAAGGAATCGAAGCCGCCCCCATCGAAAGGGAGGTGACCCCAAGACCGGTCAGCACACACGCCAGCAACGGGTCCGACGCGGCCTCACCGCAGACACCGCAGCTCTTCCCCTCCGCCTTCGCCGCCTCCGCCGACAACGCCACCAGATCCAGCAGCGCCGGCTGCCACGGATCCTGGAGCCGGGAGACCGCGCCCACCTGACGGTCGGCGGCAAACGTGTACTGAGCCAGGTCGTTCGTGCCCAGCGACAGGAACTCGACCTCCTGAAGGATCGACCGCGCCCGCAGCGCAGCCGAAGGGATCTCTACCATCGCCCCGAACTTCGCCCGCAGCCCCGCCGCACGACACGCGTCCGCGAACGCCCTCGCGTCCGCCCGGTCCGCCACCATCGGCGCCATCACCTCAAGATGGACAGGCAGCCCCTCCGCCGCCTTCGCCAACGCCGTCAACTGCGTACGCAGCACCTCCGGATGGTCCAGCAGCGACCGCAGCCCCCGCACCCCCAGCGCCGGGTTCGGCTCGTCGGCCGGCGTCAGGAAGTCCAGCGGCTTGTCCGCCCCCGCGTCCAGCACCCGCACCACGACCCGGCCCTCGGGAAACGCCTCCAGCACCTGCCGGTACGCCCCGACCTGCTTCTCCTCGGACGGCGCCTTCTCACTGTCGTCCAGGAACAGGAACTCCGTCCGGAACAGCCCGACGCCCTCCGCACCCGCCTCGACCGCCGCCGGCACATCCGCAGGCCCGCCGACGTTCGCCAGCAACGGCACCTTGTGCCCGTCGGCCGTCAGCCCCGGCCCCGTCGACGCGGCCAGCGCGGCCTTCCGCTCGGCAGCGGCGGCCGTCAGCCGCTCCCGCGTCGCGTCGTCCGGCGCCACGAAGACCTCACCGGTGCTGCCGTCCACCGCGACGACCGTGCCCTCGGCCAGCTCCCCGGCCCCGGGCAGCGCCACCACGGCCGGCACCCCGAGCGCCCGCGCCAGGATCGCGCTGTGGCTGGTCGGCCCGCCCTCCTCGGTCACGAACCCGAGCACCAGCGCCGGATCCAGCAACGCCGTGTCGGCCGGCGCCAGATCCCGCGCGACCAGCACGTACGGCTCGTCGCTGTCCGGCACACCGGGCATCGGCACCCCCAGCAGCCGGGCGACGATACGGTTGCGCACGTCGTCGAGGTCCGCCACCCGCCCCGCGAGGTACTCACCGGCGTTCGCCAGCAGCTCGCGGTACGCGGCGAAGGCGTCGTACACGGCACGCTCGGC